>QHWF01000167.1 GCA_003222455.1 Acidobacteriota bacterium | reverse complement strand
CAAAATGCACCGGCGGTCTTTGCGCCGACGGCCGGCGATTATGCGACTGCAGATATCAGAGTCATCACGCCCGGTGTGGTGTTCGCCGCCGGCCTGCCCGACATCGCCGCCGTTTTTACGAAGGAGACCGGCAGGAAGGTTGGCATCGTCGTCGTCGGGATGGGCACCATCGTCGAGGAGATGACGAAAAAAACGCCGCCGCCCGATGTCATCGTGCTGCCGTTCCAGTTGATGACTACGCTGTCCCTGGACGGCGGCGTCGCGCCGGGCACGTTCAACCCGCTCGGCCGCACACGGATGGGTCTCGCGGTGCGAGCGGGCGCACCTAAGCCGGACATCTCGACCGTCGAAAAACTCGCCGCCGCGCTCAAGAGCGCGAAGGCGGTGATGCGATCGAATCCGGCGTCGCGCACGATGGTCGCACGGCTGATCGACGACGTGCTCAAGCGGCCGGAGTTCGCTGGCGTGAACGCTCCGCCCAGCACGAACGGCGAAGGCGGTCAGGCGCTGGCGCGTGGCGAAGGCGACATGGCCATTCAGACGATCAGCCAGATTCTTCCGTACAAGGAAATCGAGCTGGTTGGCCCGCTGCCTGCCGAGCTTGGAGCGTGGATCGACTCGGCTGTCGCGGTGTCAGCCCGAGCAACGCATGCCGACGATGCGCGCGCGTTCATCCGGTATCTGTTGCGGCCGGAGTCGAACAAGGTATGGAAGCCGAGAGGCCTCGAACGATTCGAGTAAATTCGTCGTGCTCATCAGGCAACGGCAAAATGCGGACGACATCGCCAGTCCTCGCGACCGCGCTGCTGATTCTGGGCATCACGTGGGCGGCCGCGGACGAGCCCGCTGTATCGGCGATTCTCACCAGCCCGCGGTCGCGCGCGCTTTACCTGGCGCACGCGACGATGTGGAAGGATCCGGGCGATCTCTCATCCGACGAGATCCTCGCCGGCCCGTCCGGTGTCTTTCCCTACTCGGCCGCGGAAGCATTGGACGGCGTTGGCTGCACGTTCGTACAGCCAGGAAAGGAGCTGGGAGGCAAGTCGGCGAAATTCCTCTGCGGGACCAGCGAAGGGCGGACGCTGCGCCTGAAGTATTGGGATCCCGAGCGCGAGGCAGGCAACCGCGAGGTCTTCGCGATCGTGGCGGCGACGCGCCTGATGTGGGCGCTCGGGTTCGAAGTGCTGCACGCGCTGCCCATGAACGTCCGCTGTAACGGGTGCCCCAGCAATCCGGAGACTGGCGAGGGCGTGCGGAGCACGCGCAACTATGTGGCCGAGATATCGGTCTATCCTCCGAGCGGACCCAGGATCCTGTCGCGCGACGATCGCGACCAGGGATGGTCGTGGCGCGAGTTGGACGATGCGATCAGGGCACTCCCACCAGGCCCGGAGCGGACGCGGCAACGGACGCACTTCGATGCGCTCACGCTGCTCGGCGTCTTCATGCAGCATGGCGATCGAAAGCCCGAACAGCAGGCACTCTATTGTGACGCGCCCGTCGACATGGCGGCGGGACAACGAGACACCTCGAAGGCACGCGACAGGGCAGCCATTCTCCTCGAGCGGCCAGACTCATCCGCGTGCCCGAAGGCCGCGGCCGTGATCGTCGACGTCGGGGCGACGTTCGGAGGAGCAGGCCGCACGTCGAGTGAAGAAACGGCAAAGATGAACCTCGACGCGTGGCGAAGCAAGAGGGTGTTCAAGCAGGATGACGAGGGCACGTGTCGCGCGCGGCTGACGGTCTCGCTCGCTGCGGGCCGCGATGGTGAAGGCGATCCGGAGATCTCCGAGGACGGTCGCCGCTTCCTGCTCGAACAGCTGCATCGCCTCACGCCAGCGCACGTCCGCGCAATCTTTGCCGCTGCGCGCGTCGACCAGCTCCACCGGCCCCGCACTGTGCCATCGAGTGGCGCCGGCCTCACGGCGATCGACGGGTGGGCCGCCGCGTTCGAGGACAAGGTGCGACAGATGGAGACTCGCCCGTGCCAACCGGCGACGTAAGGCCTGATGGTGCCCTGACCTGCCGCGAGAGCAAACGGAGGTAACGGAGGCAACGGGATCACACAGAGACGCAGAGAAACGGAGGTTGTAGCTTGTACAGGATATCGTTGTTCTCCGTTGCTCCGTGTCTCTGTGTGATCCCGTTGCCTCCGTATTCTCCGTTGGCTCCGCCCTACGCGACGCTTCGAGACTGGATCGGAGCGACTCGCCAGCGCATATACGCGACGACCGTTGCCATCGCCAGCAGCACGACTGTGGTGATGGCCGACGTCACCTCACCACGCGCCAGGTGAAAAACAGTGGCACAAATCATCACGATCATCAATCCAGCGGCCGCAGCGGAGACGAGCCACGGCTGAATGCGCGTGAAACCCGGGAGCGTCAGTCCCACCGCCGCCAATATTTCGGCGACGCCGATAAACAGCTGAAACCAGCGCGGGAGCGACGCGTTCATCTGCGCGACTATCGACGCCGGTGGAAAGAGAAGCAGGCAGCCGTGCGCGAAGAACGCCAGCGCGAGCAACGCCTGGAGCACCCAGAGCACCATATTCATGCGGTCCCTCCATTTTGAATGGTGTGTTTGTCGACGTCGTCGCGCGCGGATGCAGCGTTCGGGGCTGCGGTCGGCCGGCCCCCTTCCTCGAGAAAGAACTGCCGCAGTCGTTTGGCCATGATCACTTCCTCGCCGTCCTTCAGCGAGCTCGGCACGAGCGTCGGATTCGTGAAGGCGTAGATGATCTTGTTCGTCATGTACGCGATGCGGGGCTCGCCTGCCAGCAGTTTCTGGCCGACTTCCGCTTCGGTCAGCGGAATGATGCTCTTGTTCCAGCTCAGGACCACGTCGGCGTAGCCGCGCGAGTTCATCCGGAAGTCTGCGCTCAGGCCAGGAATTCGCTGGAGCTGGTCTGCCATGTACCTCGCCTTCCTGGTCCACGCGGCAAGCTCCGCCTCGTGATCCACCTTCAAGTAGTGCTCGAGCGCGACGACCAAGCCAACGATCTCCTCACGGTTCACTTTCTGGCCGCGTCCGATGTTGGCGTTGGGCGATGCATTCACAATCGCCGCGTCGATGAGATCCTTGCGTCCGGCCAGAATGCCGGTGGAGGACGGCCCGTGCAGCCCCTTGCCGCCGCTGATCACGACCAGATCGGCGCCCATCTCGCTGTAGCGCGTGAGCCGGTCCGCCGGCGGCAGCTCGCCCGCAGAATCGACCAGCACCGGCACACCGGCTTTGCGGGCGATGTCGATCAGCTCCTTCGGCGTCATCACGGCAGGCTTCGGCTCGCGCTCGACCATGCCGAGCACGGCGATCATCGCGGTCTTGTCGGTGATGGCGTTGGCGAACTCGTCGCGCGTCTCGACTTCGACGATCGTCATGCCGGCCGCGCGGTACGCGCGATCGTAGGTGAAGCGGTGCGCCTTCTGCATGAGGCACTCGCGCTTCGGCCAGGTGGGATGCGGCAGCGCAACGACTCTGTCCCGATCGGCGCCGGTCAGACAGGCGGCCGCGCCGAGCATCATCGCGCCGAACGAGCAGGAGGTGACCATCGCCGATTCCGTCTTCATGATCGTGGCGATGTGTCTCCCGGCTGCGCGGTTCAGCTCGTCCATGTCGACGAAAAACTCCTGCGCTTCGGCCATCGCCTGCAGCACTTCCGCGGACATTTTCGAGTTGCCGTACCGCGACAGCGTCTCGAATGCACCGACGACCGGCCGCACGCCGAACATCCGCGTGTAGATGTTGTCCTGATACGTGGCCTTCGCTGCCTTCGACGCCGCCGCGCGCGCGACCGCGTCAAACCCGAACGCCGAGGCCACGGTGGCGAGCGCGCTGAAGGTGAAGAACTGACGCCGGCTCCACGCCGACGAGGCGATCGGTCGCGTCTTCCGGTTTGCTGTCATCATCGCGCCTCCTCGGGCCTCAGCAGGCTGCTGAAAATCGAAGCCCTCTGAAGAGATGGGTCGTAGTGCAGGCCTTTCAGGCCTGCCGTGCCGGGCGGACCTAAAGGTCCGCACTACAAAAGAAAGTCTCTAGTAACCTCACATCGCTGCTACGACGCCCGGAGCCGCTCGGCGGCCGAGAGCATCCGCTGGATGTCCGCGGTGTTGTTGAACAACGAGACGGCTACCCGCACGCGCGTGGCCGGCGCACCGGAGCCGCCGTAGGCATCCGTTCGATCGCCGTTCTGCACGCTTACTTTCACCCCGGCGGCGTCGAGCGCTTTCGTCGCGGCCTCGGCAGCCCCGGCGATGTAGAAGCTCAGAATAGGCGACCGCGTCTCCGCCGGCGTGAACACGCGGAACCCGCGCTCCGTCAGGCCGCGGCGCAGCATCGCGACGAGCGTGGAGGTCTGCGCTTCGATTCGTGCCAGGCCGACACGTTCCAGGTAGGCCAGCGCCGCCGCCAGCTGGTAGACCTCTCCGAACGCGAGACTCGCGAATTCGTACTTCTTTCCGTTTGCGAAATGCTGGTACTGGTAGTTCCCGAGCCGCTTCTCCACGTGCCATCCGACGCGATCGGCCTTGATGCGGTCGAGCAGGTCGCGGCGGACGAAGAATGGCGCAATGCCGAAGCCAGCCATCAGCCACTTGTAGCAGCCGCAGCAGAGGAAATCCACGCCCGCGTCGCGCACGTCGACCGGTCCGGTGCCCACCAGCTGGATCGCGTCAGCGTAGAGGTACGCGCCGTGCGCGTGCGCGAGATCCGCCAGCGGCCGCATGTCGTGGCGGAACCCGTTCAGGTTCGACACCCACGCAACCGAGATCAATCGCGTCCGCCGATCCACCAACCGTTCAAAGTCGCGCACGTCGACGGCGCCGTCCCGATGCCGCACAATCCGCAGCTCCACCCCTTTTGTCTCCTGCAGCCGCCGGTGAATGACGGGCGTACTCGGATACACCAGATCGTCGATGACGACGTTGTCTCCGGCCTTGAACTCCAGCGCGTCGACGACGACGTTCTCGCCTTCGGTGGTGGAGAAGAGCAGGCCGATCTCATCCTCGGACGCGTTGATCAGGCCGGCAAAGCGGCGGCGCGCTTCGTCGGTCTTGTTCAGCATGTCGCCGACTTCGAATGGCCGGTGCGCGCGCGCATCGAGCCAGGCGCGCCCCGCCTCGACGACCGGCCGCGCGATGAGCCCGATGTATGCGGTGTTCAGGAAGGCGTACTCGGCGACCGCCGGGAAATCGCTTCGTACGTTCAGCGGATCGTCGCCGGCTTGCGCCGCCGCCGGCGGCTGGCGCGCCATTGCTGTCAAAGCGGCCGCGCCGGACGTAGCGCCGAGGAACCGCCTTCGGGTCATATCCATTAGATGCTCCTTTTGTACGGTCGCGAACCGCCTTACCACGCGAGCCGGAACGTCAGCTGCGTCTGGCGCGTCAAGCCGCCCTGCGCGGTGATGCGGCCGAAGCTCGGATTGCCAACGCGCGCCTCCGGACCGCTGGCGAACCGCAGCTGGTTGAACGCGTTCAGCATCTCGACGCGCAGTTGTCCTGAGAAGCGCCCGCTGATCGGCACACGCCTGGCGATCGTGATGTCCCAGTTCGATCGGAACGGCGTCCGGATGCGCGGATCGGTCCGCGGAGCGTTTCCGAACGTGAACGGCGCCGCCCCGGTGTAGGCGGCGGGATCGATGTAGTTGTCGAGCCGTTGTCGTGTGTCGCCAGACGTGTTGGGATCCGTAGCCGTCAGGTTCGGCCGTTGCGTGCCGCCGAGCGAACCGGTGTTGTTGTTCTGCTGCGTGACGTTCAGCGGGAACCCGCTCTCGAGCGTGCCGAGCGCGGCCAGCGTCCAGCCGCCAAGCAGCGCGCTGCCGATGCCGCGCGTCAGCCACGGCTTGCCGGACCCGAACGGCAACTCGGCGAACGGCGCAAAGACGAGCCGGTGTGGCAGGTCGAGCAGGCTATAGGCGTACTCCGCGTCGAGGTCGTAGCTGTTCTCGGGCAGCGCGCCGCTATTGAGCCGCGACCAGAAGTTGCCCTGGCCGAACTGGTTGTCCTTCAGCCGGCTCCACGTGTAGCTGACCCGGCCGCCGATGCCCTTCGCCACTCGCCGATTCAGCTCCAGAACGAGCGCGTGGTACATGGAACGGCCGGCGCTCACCTGCCGCGCGATGACGTTGCCGAACTGCGGGAAGGGGCGCAGCAGCTGTCCGCGCGCGATCGTGGACGACTGCGAGAACGGTCCCGCCTGCGCAACGCCGAAGAACGGATTCGGGACCTGATCCTGCAGCGCCGTGCCGAGCGCGAGGTACTGCGGATCAAGCTGGTTGATGTTGACGAGACCGTCGCTGCTGCCGCCCAGCCCGAGATGATCGCCGCGCGCGCCCATGTAGCCGATCGACACGGCGGTGCGGCCATCGGGGAGCTCCCGCTGAAGGTCGACTGACCATTGCTGGATCCGGGGCGACTGCCGGTTCTGATCGATGAAGTCGATGTTCGTCCCGACGCCCGTCAGCAGGCCGAGCGTGTTGCCCACGGGCTGCGCCGCGCCTCCAGGAAAGGGATCATCGAGACCACCAACGCCATTCGCCGTCGTTCGGGGAATCAGGCTCGTGCCAAAGTTAAACGGCGTGACCGCCGTGTAGCCAATCTGTCCGTAGTTGACCGTGCTCGGGCTCTGATAATTCCACGGCGCCCAGAAGACGCCGTATCCAGCGCGAAGCACGGTTGTCGTATTCAACGACCACGCCGCTCCGAGACGCGGCGCAAACTTCTTTTTTGACGGATCGCCCTGGTAGATCGGGAACCCATCCTGGCCCGCATACCGCAGCCCGCCTTTCAAATTCACTCCGGTCAGCGCCGCGAGCGGGCTGGTGATGTTCCGATCGAACGCCACCGTAAACCGGTCCTGCTGCTCCTGCACCCCGGTCTCATATTCGTAGCGGAGGCCGTAGTTGAGCGTAAGCCTCGACGTCACGCGGAAGTCGTCCTGCGCATATCCGGCGTAGTACCGCACGAACACATTCAGAGGCGTCGCCACCGGAATCGTGCTGGCCGACGCGGGATCGGCGGTGGGATAGCCGAGGAGCAGGTCCGCGAGGCCGCTTCCGGCATTGGAAGCGGCCACCAGCGGATTCGGCCCCTGAGTGTACTGGCGGTCGAAGAAGAAATCGCCGCTCGTCTGACCCGACAGCAGCGCGTCGAGGCCGATCTTGCGATAGTCGGCGCCGAGCTTCAGCGTATGGCGGCCAACGAACTTCGACACGGTGCCGTTCACGCTGCTCGACGTCCATGTGCGCAGCGCCGTCGCCGGGTCGCCGAACGATCGATTGAACAGCCCGCCGCCGATCTCGCCCATCCCGTCGACCAGCCCGGACGGCATCTTCGACGAGACCACCGACCTGACAAAGGCGGCGGGGAATCCCAGGCTCGCGAGATCCGTGCCGGCGCTCGGGGCGGTGTTGTTCTCTTCGAAGTGGTAGTAGCCGTAACGTAGTGTGATGACTGTCGTCTCGCTCGCGAGAATCGTGTTGTTCAGCGCGACGAGGTGAACCGGGCGGAGCGACGTGAAGTTCCGCGAGTCGGCAAACTGGTTCACGTCCCAGTACATCGAATCGGGCTCAGAGGTCTTCTGATACGAATAAAGGCCGGTCAGCGACACCCGGTCCGTGAACTTGTGTTCGAGTTTCGTGCTGCCTTGATACCCCTTGGAGCGCAGCAGCGCCGTACGGACGAAATTGGCCTGCCCGCTGGCGCCGCTCCGATCCACATCGGGCCTCGGGAACAGGTTGGCGATCGCGAGGCCGGTCTGACTCAGTCGATTCCGGGGGATGACGTTGCTGGGGAACGGATCGCGGATGAAGCCGCTGCCGTTCGGGTTGGGCCTCGTCGTCAACGGATCGTAGATGACGACCAGATTGCCGTTGCGATCGAGAGTCTGCGAGAAGTCGCCGCGGCGCTCTCGTTCGGTGGGGAAGATCAGCAGCCCGCTGGTCGCGCGCTGATCGAGATAGTCCTCCGTGGACAGCCAGAAGAACGTTCGGCTCTTCGTGATTGGGCCTCCCAGCGACCCGCCGCCGAGCCAGTACTTGGTGTCCTCCGATTTCGGCAGGCCGGCGCGTTCGGCGAAGAAGCCGTTCGTGATCCCCCACACCGGCCGGTTCTGGACAAAGCCGCTGCCGTGCCAGTCGTTGCTGCCCGAGCGTGCCGTCGCGTTGAACACACCGCCGCCAGTCCGCCCCATCTCGGCGTCGTAGGTGTGCACCTGCACTTTCAACTCCTGAAGGGATTCGATGCCGGGGAACATCGCGGGGCGATTGTCCAGTGCCGCGAACGAGACGCCGTCGAGCAGGTAGTTGTTGGCGCGGACGGCGCCGCCGCCCAGCGAGACCGCCGACGCGCCGCCCTGGTCCTGCATTCGATTGTATGCGGCGTCTCCACTCGCCACGACTGTTGGCACCGACACTGACATCAGGAACGCATTCCGGTTCTGAGACGGCAGCGTCTCGAGGACCGTCTTGCTCAACACTTCGCCGGTGGACGCGTTGGAAGTCTCGACCAGAGGCGCCCCCGCCGTCACGACGACCTGCTCTGTGAGGTTACCGGTTTCCATCGTGAAGTCGAGCGTCAAGAACTGCTGAGTGCCGATCGTGATGTTTTTTCGCTCGAACGACTTGAACCCCTGGAGGGTTGCGACGATCGTGTAATCGCCCGGCGTTACGGCCGCAAACGCGTATTCGCCGACCTCGTTGGTGGTGGTCGTGCGGGCCACGCCAGTAGCCTCGTGAGTGAGCGTCAGCGAGACGCCGGGAAGCGCGCCGCCGGTAGTATCACGCGCGGCGCCCCGTAGTCCGCCCTGGAACGATTGGCCGTATACCGAAACAGTGACGAGCCATGCGAAGAAAGCCACGAAAGGAATATGCGCTTTGCACCGCATGCCAGATGCTCCGTGAAATCTGATTGGTGTCAGGCGAAGAGATGCTGTTATATCTCATTTCTCCTTTGCCGTGAGAGGCTCCATCGTTAGCATGAGAACCAACATCTGTTTACGCAAGGCGGAGGAATTGACATGACGACGACTTACAGGCTTCCGGTCCAGTCCCTGGTTGTGGTCGTGAGCTTCTTCCTCATCACCGCATCAGGACTTGCGCAAACGAGCCTGGCGACGCTGCGAGGCAAAGCGATCGACCAGCAGGGTGGCGTCCTGCCTGGCGCGACGGTCACTGTCCGGCACGTCGAGACGAATACGACCAGGACCAGCGTCACGGAAGCGACCGGCCAATACTTTCTGCCAAGCCTGCCGGCAGGCACGTACGAGCTCACCGTCGAGCTCTCCGGCTTCACAACCGCGAAGCGCACTGGCACGGTTCAGGAAAATGTGACGGTCGCCGGCCAGGCGGCCCTCGTCGAAACGCAGCACGTCGTCGGCGCGTTCATCGACACGGCGAGAGTCGAAAACCTGCCAACCGTCAACCGCAATTTCGCCGATCTCGCCCAGCTGGCGCCGGGCGTCAGTTCCACAGGCGGGTCGTCGATGGGGTTTTCGGCGGCCGGGCAGCATCAGTACCAGAACAATGTTTTCGTCGACGGCGCCACCAATGCCATGCAGTTCTATGGGACGCAGGCAGAGTCGTTTCCTCAGGATTGGATCCAGGAATTCCAGGTGATGACCAACGGGTTCCAACACCATGCAGGGGCGCGCGTACGGTTTCTTCCAGAACGGGCGCCTCAACAGCACGCCGTACTCGGGTCACTTCACCAACGACGTCCCGGTCTTTCTCGACACGACGCCGCCGTTCAACCAGCGCCGGGTTGGCGGGTTCCTCGGCGGGCCCCTCATTGCGAACAAACTGTTTTATTTTGCCGGCGTCGAAAGCCTCGACAACAGCGCGACGACGAGCCTGTCGATTTCCGATTACTGGCGCAACCAGGGTGTCGCGTCAGTCATTCCGACCAGCAACACGCGCAGGCCGTACATCGTCAAGGCCGACTGGAACGTCAACCCCGGCAACCGGATCTCCCTGCGGCACGATCGCACCATCCAGCAGGACACCAACTGCAGCGGCCAGGGCGGCGACGGCTGCAACAGCTCGCCCAACTGGACGCTCGAGAAGCGCGCCACCTTCGACGGACCGCTGTGGAGCGCGCTGGCGAACTGGACGAGCACGATCAGCAACCGGGCGTTCAACGAAGCTCGCCTGCACTACGGCGTGAACAAGCTGATCATCACGTCGAACATCGCGGGAAAGTATGGCGATGCCCTGATCAACGACGTCCCGCATCGCGGCCTGTACTCCGAAAAGAACTACCCGGGCGCGGCCTTCGGCTCGAGCGTCACGGGCGGGCTCGAAGGGGAAACCAACTTCTACTTCACCGACAGCTTCACGCTGGTGAAGGGTCGACATCAGGTGAAGCTCGGCGGACAACTGGCCCGCGTGACGATGTACATGGACATCGATGGCTCGCAAAAAGCCCGATGGGGCTTTACCTCCGACCGCGTATTCAACATCAACGACCCTGCGAGCTATCCCACCACGTTGTCGCTCGCCATTGGAACGGCGAAGGACATCGAGGGGCATACGAACGGGGGACTGTTCGTCCAGGACACCTGGCAGATCAGGAACAATCTCACGCTCAACCTCGGGCTCCGGTACGACGTGGACAACTCCATCCTGACGGGAAACCAGTTCGTCGACGCGTACAACCAGCGTTTCGTCGCCGCGTTCGGCGGCCCCGCGCCGCTCACCGAGGTGCAGCGGGATCTGAACAATGTGGCGCCGCGCCTGGGGCTCGTCTGGCTTCCCACCTCCGACCGCCGCACCACTGTTCGTGGAAGCGGCGGCATCTTTTACGATCAGTCTCACTTCAACTACAACGACGTGTACATCAACCAGACGCTCCTGGCCATCCGCAGGTACTCGTTCAATTCCAACGATTCGACGACGAACCCCTTCTTCAATGCGGCCGATCCGGCTGGAAGCGCTCTGAGGCTCCGCGCGTTTCTGGCCCAGAACTTTCCGGACTGGCCCGACTTTTCTCTGCTGGGTGCGGGTGGGCAGTTCATCAGCCGAATGGCCCCCGACTTCAGGATCCCATACACCATCCAGGTCACCGGCGGCCTGACCCACGAGCTCCGCTCCAACGTGTACGTCCAGGCCGACTACGTGCACTCGACCGGGAAGGACGCGGTCTTGTCGAGGAACGTCAACGTCCAGCAGGTGGCCGGTCGTTTCGTCACGATCGACCCGCGGTTCGGCGGCTTCACGCAGTTCGAGAACCGCGGGTGGATCGACTACGACGCCTTGCAGACACGCGCGGAGTACAGAGGATCGAAGCTGCGTCTCGGCAGCTCGTACACGCTGGCGAAGACATTCTCGAATACGTTGGCAACCGGTGTCGGCGGCGGCGCCGCCACGAACCCGCTCGACCTGTCGATCGACGAGGGCCCGGCCAACGAGGACCGGCGGCACAACTTCGTGTTCGACGGCTCCTACCTCCTGCCGCTCGATTTCCAGGTGGCCGCCATCTGGCGCTATTCGAGTCCGCTGCCCTTCAGCGTGACGAGTTCGACAGTCGTCTTCGCGCGCCCGGAGCCGCGCGGGTCGCGGCGAGGGGACAACTACAAGAGCCTCAACCTTCGCGCAAGCAAGATTTTCAAACTTGGAGGCCGGATTACAGCCACAGGCTTCTGGGAAGCGTTCAATGTGCTGAACACGGACAATTTCACGAGCTATCAGGGAAGCCTCCAGTCGTCACAGTTCGGCCAGCCGCAAGTCGAGTTCCCGAGGCGCCAGCAGCAGGTCGGCTTCAAACTGGATTTCTAGAGGAGATCAAGTGAGATCCAGTCGACGCGATTTCATGAGGCTGGCGTCTGCCGGGTTCGCCACGATGATGAGCCCCGGAGCGCGCGCTTCAGCCTGGGCTCCCGGCCGTCAACGGGCATCGGCAAGGAAGCCGGGTCCTGCCGGTCCGGATTTGTCGATACCACATTTCGAGCTGGTTCAACCCGACCTGTTCACCGGCTCCGGTGGACAGCCGACTTGCTGGGCCGACTTCGACAACGATGGCGACCTCGACCTGTTTGTCGGATACAAGGGCGACCTCCCGAATCGGCTCTATCGGTACGACGGCGGCACGTTCAGGGAAGTGGCCGCCGAATTGGGCCTGGCCGACCTGCCCGACACCAGGGCTGCGGCGTGGGGCGACTTCAACGGAGACGGTCATCTGGATCTCTACGTCGGGTTCACCAGACGATCGGGGATTCCCAACAAGCTGTATCGCAACGACGGGAACGGCACGCATTTCACCGAAGTCGGCCATGCGCTGGGCGTCGACGCCGTCGGCGAGACCCGTCAGGTCTGCTGGATTGACTACGACAACGACGGCAGGACGGATCTCTTCGTCGCGTTCAGAGACGCGCCGAACATGCTGTTCCACAATGACGGCGACCGTTTCATCAACGTCGCCAGGGAAATGGGAATCGATGATCCGCGCAAGACCGTTGGCGCGGTCTGGTTCGATATGAATGAGGACGGGCGCCTCGATCTCTTCGTCGCCAATCAGGATGGCACGCTGAACGGCCTCTTCAGAAACGACGGGTCGCGGTTCGTGGATGTGGCGCATGAGCTGAAGATGGACGCCGATGGCCGTCCAGAGAACTTTGGCAGCAATGGCCCGAGCGTCATTGACTATGACAACGACGGGCGTCTTGATCTCTTCGTGGCCGGTTACTGCCGCAACTTCCTGTACCGCAATGACGGCGGTGGAAGATTCACGGATGTGAGTGGGGACGCTGGCGTCGCGGGCGGCGAGAAAGCGACGCCATCGAGCTGGGGCGACTACGACAACGATGGCCGCCCGGATCTCTATGTATCGTCCTATGTCGACAGGCCGGTCAACGAGCGCGACTATCTGTACCACAACGACGGGAATCACTTCAGGGATGTACTCCCGCCCGGGTTTGTCAAGCGCGGGGCCACGCACGGCATTCAATGGGTCGATTTCGATGGCGACGGCGCGCTGGACATCGTCATGGCGAACAACAACCCGGAAGGCAATCTGTCTCTCTATCGCAATCTGCTGCCGCCGGCGCGCGCCCGGCGATCAGTCCAAGTGCTCGTGCTCGACGACAAAGGCCATTGCACTCGAGCCGGCTCGGAAGTGCGGATCTACGCCCCGGGCACACGCAAGGTCCTCGGCAGTCGAATCGTCGACACAGGCAGCGGCTACTGCTCTCAGAACGCGATGCCCGTGCACTTCGGTCTCCCGAGCGAGACGCGAATCGACGTCGAGGTGACGTCGCTCACCCGAGCGGGGCGGAAGATCGCGCGAATCGCAAAGGTCGATCCGGACAAGTTGCCGAGGCGAATGCTGGTCGTCAGGATCGACGCCGGCGGGAATCTGAAAACGACTCAATGAAGACCAGGCAGACCGCCCCCGGCACGAACAGAACGTTCAATTCGCGAGCGCACGCATCGCCCGTGATTGTGGGCGAATCCATCGTCCAAGAGTCGTAGATCCTTCTCCGCCCAATGCCCTCTTCCGGCGTGGCGCGCTCGTCGGAAAGGACCATCCTGCACCCGCCCGATTGCCGTGAGCGTCTTACCAAGCGAAAGTAAGGGAGCGGTTGGCCTGTTTCGTCCCGGAGCGGGAGTCGGATTCCAGCCATGACCTATGCTCAATATGCGGCGGACATCGAGAGTTCGGTAGAGCTCCTGCGCACGATTGCCGCGGTCCTCGACATCCGCGCCGTGTTCCCGCAGGTGTCCGAAATCGCGAACAAGGTACTCGCTCACGATCTGCTGACAATGATGTTCCACGATCGTGGCGGCCACATTCTCCTCGAGGCGGCGTCGACCGATGAGTTCAGGGGCCTGACGCGCTTCACCAAAGCCGACGACTCAAAACCTGACGAAGGCTATGTGATCATCGACGACTTCACCACGGCCACACTGCCCATCGTCGACCCGGTCGACCTGCGTGAACGCATCGTCGCGGCCGGATTTCGGTCCCTGCTGGTCGTGCTCACGCGCGCCCGTCACCAGGACATGGGACTGGGTTTCTGGTGATCATGTCGCGCTGGCCGTCTCCCACGAGCAGCTGGCCGAAGCCGCTCGCCAGGTTGCCGAGGCGCGGGGCCGCGCGGAACGCCTCGAGGCGCGTGTGCAATCGCTGGCCGAAGAACTCCACTCGAAGACGGATCACGCGCTCGTCGTCGGCCGGTCCGGCCCGTGGATGGACGTGCTGAAGCGAGCCGCGCAGGTCGCCGAGACCGAAACCACCGTACTCTTGAGCGGCGAGTCAGGGACAGGAAAAGAGGTCGTGGCGCGATTCATCCATCGCGCGTCACCTCGTAAAGGCGGCCCGTTCGTCGCGTTGAACTGTGCAGCGCTTCCGGAGCAGCTTCTCGAGTCCGAGCTGTTCGGCTACGAGCGTGGTGCGTTCACAGGCGCGCAGCAGGCGAAGCCGGGACAGATCGAGCTCGCCAACGCGGGCGTACTGTTCCTGGACGAAGTCAGCGAGATGAGCCCGTCAGCGCAAGCCAAGTTCCTGCGTGTGCTCCAGGAGCGCGAGTTCCAGCGGCTCGGCGGGATCCGCCCTCAGAAAGCGAACGTGCGCGTCATTGCTGCGACGAACCGCGACTTGAAGAAGGCGGTCGAGCGAGGCGATTTCCGAGAGGACCTGTACTACCGCCTGCAGGTGTTCGACATCCGGATCGCTCCGCTTCGTGAACGCCCCACTGACATTCTGGATTTGAGCGAAGCGTTCCTCGATGAAATCGGCAGGTCGTTCGGGCGTCCGCCGGCCGGCCTGACGCGAGATGCTCGAGAAGCGCTTCTGCAACATGATTGGCCGGGCAACGTACGCGAGCTGCGCAACGCGCTCGAGCGCGCGGCGATTCTGTGCGAAGGGGGACTGATTAGTGCGCAGCATCTGTCGCTGCAGCCGCGAGTCCAGCCGGTGTCACCGGAGACGACCGATCTGAGTCTCGTCGAACGCCAGACAATCGAGCAGGTGATGCGCGACTCCGCCTGGAACAAGTCGCAAGCCGCGAAGCGTCTCGGGCTCTCGCGTACACAGCTTTACGGGCGACTGCGCAAATACGATCTGGTGATGCCTCCAGTGACCTCCTAGCAGGTCGCCGAAGAACGCGCCCAATGCGCGTGTCAAACGACGGCGAAAGCCGATCCTAGCCACGACGATCAACGCAGAACTCGCGGAACCCGCAGAGAACACCGGTCTTGTTCTGCGAGTTCTGCGGTTTCTGCGTTGAACGTCGTCCCGTGTCAGGCCAAAACGTATCGCGCGCGAGACCCCCCCACTGCGCAGGGACACACAGTGTGAGTATCGCCGCGCAATCAACCGCGCGCCGTGATCGATCGCCGATCAGGTGAAATTCACAAAAACCGGCTGAATCGACCACGGATCCGGCAGGCGTGATCCCGGGCGCCGCTGGATCAGGATTTGCCGTTGCCGTCGATGGCATGCCAGCCATCACGTACGCCCCGAATGCCTCGACGCTCTGGCCGGACGCTCCGAGCGTCACGATGTCGCTACCGTGGGCACGCGCCCGGATCGTCGTGCTTGCCGTCGCGACCGTCCTCGCGGTGGCGGTCAGGATCACGGCCCTCGCGACCTACGGTCTGAGCGAGGACGAGCTCAATAAAGTCCACGCCATCGAGCAATACCGCAGCGGGCATTTCGGTGCGAACGCCGAGCACCCGATGCTGATGAAGCTCGCGATGTGGGGAAGCGTCGACGTCGCTCAGGCATGGAACCGTGTCGCACCGTCGAATCACTCGATGTCGATCGAGACCGCGATCCGGCTGCCGAATGCGGTTGCCGGAGCCGCCACGACTCTGGCGCTGTACGGCGTTGCCGACCTCCTCTTCGGCGGCGCGGCTGCCGTCGCCGTGTCGCTGATCTGGGCCTTCGACGTCAACGCGATCGCCATCAATCGCATCGGCAAGGAGGACACGCTCCTCCTGCTGTTCTTTGTGCTGGCGATGTACTGCTACGAGCGCGCGAAGCGTATCGGCATCGCGAACCTGGGGATCGCGCAGCAGTGGTACACCGCAAGCGGAGCGGCATTCGGCCTGATGCTGGCGTCGAAATACATGCCGCACTACCTCGGTATCTACGCGCTCTTCAACACCCTGACGGACAAGAATCCCGGCGCGAACAAGCCGAATCCACGCCGGTACTACGGAGCGATGGTCGCCGCGTTTCTCGCCGCCAACCTTGCGGTGTTGTCGCCCGACACGTGGCGCTACTGCTGGACTTACGTGCAGGGCGGCATGCTTGCGCACCACGGGTACCTGTACGCGGGGCAGCTCTATATCACAAACATTCCCGTGTCGCCGCTCGGCGTGCCGGCGACGTACTACCTGCGCTTCCTCGCAACGAAGACACCGCTCGTGGTGCTGGCGGCCCTGGTGCCGGGAGTCATCGAAATGGTTCGCCGGCGTGGCGAGCGAGGGTTCGTTCTGCTGCGCGTCCTCGCCGTATTCCTGCTCGTGCCGTACTCGTTGATGGCGGCGAAATTCCTGCGCTACTCGCTGCCGATCCTCGCGACGCTCGATCTCGTCGCGGCTGTCGGGCTCGTCGCCGGCATGGGCTGGCTGATGCGAAAAGGGTGGCTGTCGGCCGTCACGCGGACGAGTGTTTCGATGCTCGCGCTCGTCGTCTTCGCTGGCGGCCTCGTCTGCGCGCAGCAGGACGCCGCGCCGTTCTATTCCCTGTTTGAGAACGGAATCGGCGCGCGCGTCGACCGGAAGGCATCGGCGTTTCCTGAAGCGACTTACGACTACGGCGTCCGTGAAGCGGTCGAGACGATCGCGGCGGTGTCGGCACCTTCCGCGGCGATCGTCAGCGATGCGCCAGACGTGGTGGCGTACTACCTGCAACGCCACGGACGACCCGACATCAGGGCGCGTTCATTGTCGGCGGGCGGGCTGCCCCCTGGCGTGGCCGAAACATGGGTGATCGTGCAGGACGAGCACACGACGTTCGAAAACCGGTTGCTGGTCGAACAACTTCGCACCAGGGGGAAGCCATGGAAGGAGTATCGCGTGGACGGAATGGTCGTCGCCCAGGTGTTCCGGCTGGCGGAGCGATAGCGATGCAACGCCACCTTGTCGTCAACGCGGATGACCTCGGGCTGACCGTCGGCGTCAACGATGGCATCTTCGATGCCCACGATCACGGCATCCTGACCAGCGCCAGCCTGTTTGCCGGCGCTCCGGCGACCGCCGATGCGATCGAGCGCGCGCGCCGCCTCCCATCGCTCGGCCTCGGTGCGCATCTCGCGCTCGTCGACGGTTCACCGACACTCCCGCCCCGCCTGGTCCCGACGCTCGTTGAAGACGATGGACGGTTCCGCCGTTCGTGGAGGCCGTTCATCGTCGCCTGCCTTCGCGGCAGGGTGTCGCTCGCCGAAGTGGAGCTCGAGCTGACCGCGCAGGTCGAGCAGTTGCGAAACGCGGGCGTCACGCTGACGCATCTCGACGCACACAAACACGTGCACGCGTATCCGCCCGTGTTCGCCATCGTTGCGCGCTTGGCCGGGCGCTTTGGCATCCCCGTCGTCCGCGTCCCGTACGAACGATGGTCGCCGACGAGCGGCGACGTCCGTTCGCGTGGACTAGCGCTTCAGGCGCTGCTCAACGCCGCGATGCGGCCGTGGGCGCGCCGCAACTATCGAACCGCCGCATCACACCATGTGCGGACACCGCACTTCGTTGGACGCATTCATACCGGCATGCTCGGCGCCGAGGCGCTCGCCGGCCTCGTGCGCGCGCTGCCGCCCGGCGTCACCGAGCTGATGGTGCACCCCGGGTACCGCGACGACGAGCTCGAGCGGAGCGGTACGCGGCTGCTCGAGTCACGCCAGAAAGAGCTCGATCTGCTCTGCCGCCTGGAAACGCGCGCCCTCCTGATGGGCGAACGCGTCGACCTGCTGCGCCACGATCTCACACACGTGCTGAAAAGGAGCCTTCGTCATGTCTCGTAACGCGCACGGTGCCCTGCAGCTGTCGATCGTGGTGCCGCTCTTCAACGAGGCGGCGACGATCCACGAGCTGCACAAACGCCTGACGGAGGTGCTCCTCCTGATCGGCTTGCCGTCGGAGATCGTGTACGTCGACGACGGCAGCGACGACGGCACGGCCGACGCGCTGACCACGATTGCCCAGCGCGATCCACAGGTGCGCGTCACCTCGCTGGCGAGGAACTTCGGACAGACCGCGGCTCTCGCGGCAGGGTTCGACAACGCCTCGGGCGACGTGATCGTGGCGATGGACGGCGACCTGCAGCACGCGCCGGAAGAGATTCCCAGGCTCCTCGCGAAATTGAACGAAGGGTACGACATCGTCAGCGGCTGGCGGGAGCAGCGCGTCGACAACCTGTGGACGCGCCGCCTGCCGTCGAGAATCGCGAACTGGCTGATGGCGAAGCTGTCGGGCGTGTCGCTGCACGATTTCGGGACGACGTTCAAGGCGTATCGGGCACCGGTGATCAAACGGATCCGGCTCCACGGCGATCTGCACCGGTTCATTCCCGCTCTGGCAAGCTGGGGCGGCGCGCGGATCGCGGAGGTGCCGATCGCGAACATCCCGCGTCCGCAGAACCAGTCGCACTATGGCCTGTCACGGACCTGGCGCGTCGCGGCGGATCTCATCACCGTTCGCTTCCTGCTGCGCTATGTGACGCGTCCGTTGCACTTCTTCGGTCCGATCGGCTTTGCCAGCGTCGCGGCCGGCGCGGCTGCCGGTGCGTGGATTGTGGGAACGAAACTGGTCATGGGCGCGCCGGTGTTCCTCGAGCATGGGCCGCTGCTGCTCCTGAGCGCGGTGTTGATTCAAACGGGGATCATGCTGATCGGCCTCGGGCTGCTTGCCGAGCTCGTCACGCGCATCTACATGGACGGGAGACACCGCCGCATTTACACCGTGGCGGCGCCGGCGCGGCAGCCGCAGACGTGGGATCGCCCGCGTCCCGTGCCCGTTCCATTTCGCCCCGCGGTGCGGCAATGACTCGCCGTCGAATCGGCGCGGCGCTCGCGGTCGGCCTGATCGCCGTTGGCGTGGATCTGGCAGCAGGCTCCGATCCGCGTGTGGCGCCGCGCGCGGCAACGGCCGGCGGCGCGCCCGCGAGCGGTACCTTCGAGCGGTACCATTATTCGATTGCCGCGCGCGTTCGGCCGCTGCTGGTCTTCTGGATCGGTCGAAGCGGCGTTGGGGACGCGATCGTCACGCGCCGCCTCTCTCCGGGCGAAGCGGAATACGCACTCCTGATCGGATCGGATCCGGATCGGGCTCCGCGCCACATCAATCGATGGGGATATATCAAGGAGGAGATTCGCGGGGCCGAGGCACGGCTGGTCGGGCTGATGACCGAGTCGGATGAAGACTCGATCGAGCAGGCGGAAGCAAACCTCAAGGCCCAGGCCCACGGCGATCATCCGTTCAAGATCATCCGAGCGACCGTCCACGGCGAGCAGGCCGAATCCATCGTCACGTCGATTGGCGCTCCATACGACTACAATTACCGGCAGCTGCAGACGGTGCTCGACCTGGCGCTTCGCGAACCGCCGGCGGGAAAGGCTCGCACCGTTAGCCTGCCGCCCGGCACCCGTCCAGGGTTTCTCGCCGCCCTCGCCGACGCGATGCACATGTCGGCGAGCCCCATCACGTACGTCTATCACGGCCGGATCTACGAGCTCCGCCAGACGGACGCCCGGCCGATTCCAGACCTGCGGATTGCCCGCGCGTCGTACGGCCGCGCGATCGCGGCCGATTTCACGATCACCAGCAAGCGTGACAACGAACAATCGTTTTTCTCGATGACCTATGGCACCGAGGGGCGCTTCGCGCAGGTTCCGCTGACCGTCTCGTATCGGCCGCGCTGGTGGATGGAAGTGACTCTGACGCTCGGCGATGAGAAGGACGCAGCGGGGCTCGGCGAGGAAGTCGGGCGGTGACGCCCTCGCCACGACGATCAGCGCAGAACTCGCGGAACGCGCAGAGAAAACCGGTTTTGTTCTGCGAGTTCTGCGGTTTCTGCGTTGAATGTCGTGCCGTGTGATCGCCGTCAGTTACTCGGACACTCACCGCGTGCCATGATGGTAGTTATGGCTCCCGTCTATCGTGCGTTCCTCGGCCTGTGTATCGCGTCCACGCTTGCCGGGTCAGCGGTTATCGCATCCGTCAAGCTGGAGCCGGTCGAGCTGAGACGCGACGGGAGCCACATTGATGTGCTGATCGGGGGCCGCCCCTTCACCACGTATTACTTCGATGTGGGAGTCGCGAAGCCCTACTTCTTCCCCCTTCGCAGCGCACACGGCACGGTCGTGACGCGCGGGTTTCCGATGACGGCCGCCATCGCGGGCGAAGATCACGACGAGCCGCATCAGCGTGCGATGTACTTCGCGCACGGCGACATCAACGGGTTCGACTTCTGGGGAGAGGCCGCGTTTCCACGATGGAGCAATCATCCAGCCTCAACGTTCGGCCGCACCGTGTTCCGCGCCATCGATGAGATCCGGGGCGGCCCCGAGGGCGGCCGTCTTCGCGCTGCCTTCGACCTCGTGACGCCGGCGGGCACCATCGCTCAGGAGACTCAGACGTACGATTTCACCGGGGACGAGCAGGCGAGGATCATCGACTGCGAGTTTGCGATTCAGGCCAGCCACGGTCCAATCACGATGGGTGACACCAAGGAGGGCACGTTTGCCATCCGTGTCGTGAAGGCGCTGGACTCCCCCCCGGGCCGTATGGTGAATGTGAACGGCGCCAGCGGAGAGAAGGGCATCTGGGGCAAGCGCGCCGAATGGGTCGACTATTACGGACACGTGGCGGATGAGGAGCTCGGCATCGCCGTCTTCGACCACCCGCGCAATCTGCGGGCTCCCACGTATTGGCACGCCCGCGCGTACGGTCTTTTCGCGGCGAATCCGTTCGGGGTCAAGCAGTTTACCGGCGACCGGCGTCAAGACGGGACGTATGCGATTCCCGCCGGTGAGACGCTCGTGTTGCGCTACCGCGTGTTCATCCATCACGGAGACCCGTTGCAGGCCCGGGTCGCCGAGGCGTACCGGCAATTTGCGGCGCAGAATTAATCCCGGAGCTCACTTGCGTTGCCGCAGCGCGGCGGGTCCTGTCCGCGAATGTCCGCGAACAGCCCCATCGAGCCACCCCACCGCGCACAAACCGCGCGGCGGGGACCCCGGGGTGCTCGCCGAAAAGCACTTGCCACGGGTGACGGCTCCGCGCCCGATGGGGCGGCCCCGTTCGCGGACACCCGCTCGCGGCTGGCTTCGCCGGCAACACAAGTGAGCTCCCGTATAGGTGCGGCCCATGTCATCCGAATCCGAAGTGACGCGTCGGGATTTTCTCAAGACCGCGGCCAGAACCACGGCGAGCGCGAGTGCGTTCAGCGGCATCACGTTCCTGACCCGGCCGGACCGCATCTTTGGCGCCAACGATCGCGTCCGCGTCGGCGTGTGTGGCCTCAGGACTCGCGGGAAGGATCACCTGGACGCGTTTGCGCGCGTTCCAAACGTCGAGATTGCCGCCCTCTGCGACGTCGACGCCACGGTGCTCGACAAGCGCCGCGGGGAAGTGAGAGGCAGCCCGCGAACCTTCGCGGATGTCCGCCGGCTGCTCGAGGATCAGTCGATCGATGCGATTTCGATCGCCACGCCCAACCATTGGCACGCGCTGATGGCGATCTGGGCGTGTCAGGCGGGCAAGGACGTGTACGTCGAAAAGCCGTGCTCACACAACCTGTGGGAGGGACGCCAGGTCGTTCGTGCGGCAGACAAATACCGCCGCATCGTGCAACACGGCACGCAGAGCCGCTCGGCGCCGGCCCTGATCGACGCCATCCATCAGCTGCGCGGAGGCACCTTTGGCGAGATCTATCTGGCACGGGCACTGTGCTTCAAATGGCGCGACACGATTGGCCGCGCGCCGTCCGAACCCGTTCCAGCCGGGGTCGATTATGACCTCTGGACCGGCCCCGCACCCTTGAAACCGTTCACACGCAATCGCTTTCATTACAACTGGCACTGGATCTGGGACACAGGCAACGGGGACCTCGGCAACCAGGCCGTCCACCAGATGGATGCCGCACGCTGGGGGCTCGGTGTCACGTTCCCCAATCGCGTCTCCGCGATCGGCGGCCACTTCATGTTCGATGACGACCAGGAAACGCCGAACACGCTCAACTGCGTCTTCGAATTCGACCAGCCGGGCGGCCGCCGCAAGATTATGGAAGTCGAGGTTCGGCATTGGATCACGAACAATGAAGCCGGCATCCACGGCGGTCTGTCCAACCGCCACAACGCCATCGGCAACATTTTTTACGGATCGAACGGGTACCTCGCTGCGGGCAACGAAGACGACTTCAGCTACGAGAGCTGGCTCGGCCGCGACCGGAAGCCTGGTCCCCGCGGTCATTCGGACAACGATCACTTCGCCAATTTCATCAAGTGCGTGCGCAGCCGGAAGAAGGAAGAATTGAACGCCCCCATCGAGGACGGACACATATCCTGCGCGCTGGTCCATCTGGCAAATGCTTCCTATCGCCTGGGCAGGGCGTTACGCGTGGATCCTGAGAGGGAAGAGGTGGTCGGCGACGAAGAGGCCACTCGTCTCCTGGCTGATCGGGACCGCGGGTATCGGGAGCCGTTTGTCGTGCCTGACGAGGTCTGAGTTGGCATTCGCCTCGCGGACGTCGCGTCGTCTTCGAACCGCGAGTCTGCTCGCGGCGCTCGGTGGCGCCATGTTGTTTGCCTGGTCCATGCAGCATGCGGGAGCCACGACGGTTGTCGACGGGTTCAGGCGCGTCGGTGGCGGAATCATCGTGGTCATCGCGTTGGGCGCGGTGCGTTCGCTCGTCCGGACAGCAGCGTGGCGCTTGTGCCTCGACCCTGGCGACCGTTTGACGTTCCGATCGATGTTCGCCGCCTATCTCGCCGGCGATGCCATCGGCAACGTCACGCCGTTCGGACTCCTTGCCAGCGAGCCATCGAAGATCGTCATGGTTCGCAAGCAGGTCGGGCTGGCGGCCTCGGTGGCCTCGCTGACGGTGGAGAACCTGTTTTACTGCGCGACCGTCGTGGTGATGCTGGTCGCTGGAACCGCAGCCCTGCTGCTGTCCGTTTCCCTGCCGCGCCCGCTCGAGATCATGGGCGTCCTCGTGTTGCTCGTGACACCGCTGGTCGCGGCCGCTGCGGCGTGGATCGTCGCAACCCGCCGGCGAGTTGTGAGTGCCAGCATCGAGTGGCTGGCACGCCATCGCGTAGCAGCAGGCTATCTTGTTCAACGACTGCCCGACATCCGTCAAACCGGCGATCGCATCTTCGGCTTCGTCAGCCGTCGCCCGCGCGCGGTGGTGCCTGTCCTCTTGCTCGAGACGACCTACCATGTCGCGGCCGTCGCGGAAATCTGGTTCGCGCTCAGTTTGATCACCGGGAGTCGGCCGCCTCTGCTGACGGCGTTCGTGCTCGAAGCTGTCAATCGGACGATTACGACGGTGTTTCAGTTCGTGCCGATGTGGCTCGGCGTGGACGAGGCAGGTACGGCCGCCGTGACGAGCACACTCAATCTGGGATCGGCCGCAGGTATCAGTCTCGCCCTGGTCCGAAAGACGCGCATCGTGATCTGGACGGCGATTGGGTTCCTGATCGTGATGTACCGCGGGTCGTCGGCCGGTGCCGACGCGGGTGAAGCTGACGTGCTCGCACCGTCGAAATGACGCAGCCTTGGCTAATACGGCATTTGCCGCTTTGTGAACGCCCGCCCTTTATTCGTGAGCTCGACGCTGGTTCCGTGGGTCACCATAATGCCCGCTTTGATCAGCTGTTCGAGGTTGTCGATGCTGGCCGAATGCAGCGGAAAAATATGATGGGCCTTCATGGCGGCCATGATGCGCGCGCGAGCCGCGTCCAACTTCGGCTCACCGATTCGTGGCAGCCCTTCGGGAGTAAAACCACCAGTGCCGGCGTGCGCCTCGTCGGACCCGCCCTTTATCAAGTATTCGAGACCCATCAGTGACATGGCCTGATCGCCGGGGCCCCATTCGCCCCACGCGATTCCCGGCACGCTCGTGATGTCATCGACGTTCTCCAGCGCGTACTTGTCCTCCATCTTCACCGACAGGATGAGCTCGCCATTCGGATTCATCGGCCAGGGATCGGCACGGTCCATGTACTCGGTGGCGGAAATGCCCCAGATTCTCGCGGCCGGACCCTGACCTCCCGATCCGCGCAAGCCCTCCGGGATTCCTCGATCGGCGCCCTTGAGACTCTGACGATCGAAGGGATAGCGCGTCGCCGCGACGAACGCTCTGACGGCCTCGGCGTTGCGCGCGTGGCACAACATCAGGCCATGCACACCCGCCGTCAGAATCTGCTCGATCACCCAGGTGTTGGCGCGCACGGACGCGCCATCCAGACCGACAAACGGCAACGTGACGATGACGGTCGGCGTCCGGTGCCCGCTTTTGGTGGGTCCGCCGTCAACGAGGCCCTGCATGAACTCGCGCAGCCGCTGCGGCTCGAACGGACCGTGTTCCATTTCGTATTGGATCAGATCATTGGTCGTCTGGGCGAGCTTCTTTCCGTCTTCGTAGCCACCACCGGTCACGCCAACGTCGTAGACGGGCTGGCCCGCCGCGAGAAGCTCGATCATCTTGTTCAGGCGTTTGGGCTTGCCGTAGTTGGGATCGCCACCCTGTCCCGACAGCGTCGAGAAGGCGAATCCGGCCAATGTCAGTGCCAGGAGAAATGGTTTCATGTTCCTCACCTCTTCTTCCGTTCGCTGATCAACCGTTTGAACCGGAACGCGTTCTCAGGGAGGTGCAGCTCCATGCCGTAGTGGTTCGGGCCGACCGCCGCGACCTTCGCGACGATCACGCTCAGATCGTCGCCGTTGAATGCTTCGATCACCGCCTCGCCGAAGTCCATGACCGAATCGACGGACCTGACGCGCTCGAGTCCCGCGCCTTTGGCGATCGCTGCGAGATCGGTGATGCCTGACGTGGTGTGCGAGTCGAACCCTCCGGTCGAGAGCAGGCTGCCGTTGTCGAAGATGATGTGGACCAGATTTCCCGGCCGGTAGCGCGCCATCGTGGCGAGCGTTCCCAGGTTCATCAGGACCGACCCATCCCCGTCGAGCACGACGATGCGCTCCTTCGGAAGGTGCATCGCGAGCCCGAGGCCGATCGAGGAGGCGAGCCCCATCGCATGCTGCAGATAAAAGAAGTTCTCTTTGTGCCCGAGGTCGTAGAGTTCCTGCGCGCAGGCGCCCATGATGGTGACGACGAGCTTGTCGTCGAGCTCGGGATACAGCATGCCGATGCATTCCGCACGTTTCATCACGCATCCTCCATCAGGTCGCGCGTGAGGAGCAGCGCGACTGGCGAGAGGGCGCTCTGGGAGAACGTATAGGCCTCACGGATCTGGCGGCCGACATCCGCCGGATCGCGTGCGTACTCGAATGGAATGCTGAGCGCGCGCAGGACACCTTCGGTGACGATCCCTCCGCGCGTGTGCCACGGGTACGGCTCGCCCCAGTGGCCGCGTAGCGCGATCAGCATGCACAGCGGAATGCCGTAGAGCTGCGCCAGCGACACGA
>QHWF01000744.1 GCA_003222455.1 Acidobacteriota bacterium | reverse complement strand
AGCCGCCAGCCTTGCTGACCGACGCCCTGGCGGAGGCCATCGATAACGGGTCGACAGCGGTGCGGATGATGATGCGCGCCCGGCCCGCGACGAGGGGACAGGTGGTCGGTTCGAGCGTGTCGAGGCCCGAAGCGGTCGACTGCACCGAGGTTGAAACGGCTGTCAGGATGCCGAGGAGGACCGGAGCAAACAACGGCCGAGGGAACCTCATCCGTGTGACCATGGAGGCCTCATTGCGAAGATGCAAGATCTGATGTGAAACGGTGTGACAGACTGTTTATCGGTCGGCTCGCTCAGAACTGAAACTCATCTGTTAACTCGAACATCACGTGGCGCTTCAGCGCCCGTCCCCGCGCTGGCGCGCACTTGCCGCGTGACAGATCCGCTCGCGCGTTCGCTTGTCAGGAACGTCAGCCAGCGTATCGGACGGAGCGTGCGTTCTGTAGTCTTTTGAGCGGCGGACCGTCCCACGAGTGCTCAGAACGGCGCAAATTCGTCTCGAGTCGTGCGTAGTCCCCGCACGGCGCGTCGAGAAGTCGGCCGCTGGCTGCTCAAAGTGCAGCCGCGACGGTAACGAAGCTTCGCCTCAAACCGCCGAGTAAAACCGAGCCTCGGCGGAGCGAGCGAATCTTCGTTACTGCAGGGCACATGCCCTTTGCGGTGTGGACGACGTGTCGTGTGATCAGCGGCGCTTCCGCCAGATCGCATCCAGGCTCAGAGGCCCGGGACCGGCAGCGGCGAAGAACAGCCAGATGAAACAGAAAAGTACCGCCAGCTCGCCACCGTTCAGGATCGGCCAGGGTCCGCGTGGCGCGTGCGAAAGGAAGTAAATTGAGCGCCAGTCATTCATTATGTACTCCCGCTTCGGTCGTCCAGCAGCGTTACAATGAAGAGTTCGGCGGCAACACTTTGCCACTCTCTCCGGTTGTTGTCATGACACGGTCGTCGGCTCTCCAATCACCGCCGGCCGTCTCAAGGGTCGTGTGCAGTTGATGGAGGCCGGGCATGGCTCATATTCCGCGAGCGCAGCGGTTTGATGCCCCCATGCGAGTCCTGTGGCGAACCCGCCAGACTCCTGAATGGTTTGAAGCCGTCGGCCTGAACGCGAGCCGAACCGGCGTGCTGTTTCAGTCGGGCCGTGTCGTCGCCGTCGGCACCGAGATCGAACTGACGCTTGCGCTTGGGTGGGAAACAGCGCCGTGGATTGACGTGGCCGACGTCAACTGCTTCGGCAGAGTCGTACGCGTCGAGATGCCCGGCGCCACGAACGACGTCGCGGTCGTCGCGGCCTCGATTGATCAGTATTCGCTGGCCCGGGAGTCTTAGGAATTCAGAATTCTGAATTCTGAATTCTGAATTCGATCCCTTCTACAATGGACCGATGCTGCGCTGGTTGTCCGTCTGCATCGCGGTTTCGACGACAGCCATTACCCCGCCGCGGGCGCAGGCCCGGACGCTTCCCATGAACTCAATCGCTGAGCAATACGTGAAGCTGGTGCTCGCTGTCGGCCAGCACGACGCCGACTACGTGGACGCATTCTACGGTCCACCTGAATGGAAAGCCGAGTCGGAGCATCACAAACCGCCCGTGCGTGAGATCGATGCCGGTGCCGCACGCCTGATCGACCAGATCCCAGCGGTGGCTGCAGCGGAGCGTCACGACGAGCTCGCCGTTTTGCGCCGCGAGTACCTCCGCCGGCAGCTCGAAGCGCTCCGCGCGCGCCTGCGCATGCTGGAGGGCGCGAAGCTCACCTTCGACGAGGAGTCGCGCGCGCTGTATGACGCGGCCGCGCCGATCCACCCGGAATCGTTTTTCCAGGGCACCTTGCAAGAGCTCGATCCGCTCGTGCCCGGGCAGGGACCGCTCGGCGAGCGGTACGACGCGTTCCGCCGGAAGTTCGTCATCCCGCACGACAGGCTGACACGCGTGTTCGATCGCGCGATTGCCGAATGTCGCACCCGCACGCTGGCGCACGTCGCTCTTCCGCCTGCGGAATCGTTCACCGTTGAGTACGTCACGAACAAGCCATGGAGCGGCTACAACTGGTATCAAGGGCAGTACCGCAGCCTCATTCAGGTGAACACCGACCTGCCCATCTACATCGATCGCGCGCTGGACCTGGCCTGCCACGAAGGGTACCCCGGGCATCACGTGTACAACGCGCTGCTCGAGAAGCACCTCGTGCGCGATCGCGGCTGGATGGAGTTCACGATTTACCCGTTGTTCTCGCCGCAGTCACTGATCGCGGAAGGAACGGCGAACTACGGCATCGACGTCGCGTTCCCCGGCAGCGAGCGGATCGTCTTCGAGCGTGAGGTGCTGTATCCGGAGGCGGGCCTCGACGCCTCCCAGGCAGTGACGTACGCGCGGATCCGTGTACTCGTCGACCAGCTCGCCTACGCGGGAAACGAGGCGGCGCGAAAGTATCTGAACGGCGAGATCGATCGGCGGCGGGCCGCGGCCTGGCTCACCGAGTACGCGATGATGTCGCCGTTGAGCGCAGAGCAGCGGACACGATTCTTCGACACGTACCGCAGCTACGTCATCAACTACAACCTTGGCAAAGATCTCGTGAAACAGTTCGTGGAGTCGCGGGTCGGCACGGCGGCGCCGGCTGCGTCGCGATGGGAAGAATTCGCCCGGCTGCTCGCCTCGCCCCGGCTGCCGTCCGGTTTGCGAACACCCGCGACACCAGGACGATGAGTGCAGCACGGTGGACGTGGAGGCTCACGCCAGGAGCTGTCCGACTGACTGACGCCCCATTGGAACGCAAAGGCCGCGAAGGCCGCTAAGAAGTACTATTCTTTCTTTGCGTCCTTTGCGGCCTCCGCGTTCGATCGTGGCGTTCGCTCTAGGCTCTCGAGCCCTAGACTTCAAAAATCGAGGTCAGCCAGCGTGTACCGTGGAGACTGGCTCGTGCGCCTGTCGGCGCTCGCCCGTGATGCCCGCAATCCGCTCCAGTGGCAGGTGCCCCCGAACGTCTGGGGCCTTGGCATCACCAGCATGCTGACGGACGTCTCGTATGGTGATCAGTATTCTGCCCGCTTATCTCGTGATGACCAGTGGCCTCGCCCCCCTCGCGCTGGGCATCGCGACCGGCCTGCACGAGGGCGGACCGCTGCTCGCCGCCTGGGCCGGCGGTCTCATGGCCGATCGATCCGCGCGGCGGAAGCTGACCGCCGGCGTCGGCTACACCGTGTCCGCTCTGTGCCGGCTTGGATGGTTGGCGTTCTCCGGCCGCACACTCCCCGCGGTCGCCACGCTCGTGCTGGGCGATCGTATCGGCAAGGCCATCCGGACCGCTCCGCGCGACGCGGTCATTTCGCTCAGCGTCCACCCCGATCAGCTATCGACCGCCTTCGGCGTTCATCGGGCGCTGGACGCCGCCGGCGCGGCAGCCGGACCGGTGCTGGCATTCGTCGTCCTGTGGCAGCTGCCGCACCGCTACGATGTCGTCTTTTTCACGTCGTTCATCGTCGCACTCCTGGGTGTCATGGCGCTTGCGCTGCTGGTCGTCGAACCCGGCGAACGCCGTGTGGGCTCGCGGGATGTGAGACTGGGAGTGGAGGCGCTTGCCGTCTTCGCCGATGCGTCGGTCCGTCGTGTTGTGATCCTGGCCGCGGCGTTTGGTCTGGTGACGATTGGCGACGCCTTCCTCTATTTGCTGCTCGTGCAACGGTCGGCCGCCGGCCCCGAGTGGATCCCGCTGCTGTACACGGGCACGGCAGCCGCGTTTCTCGTGCTGGCCATCCCGGTGGGTTATCTTGCCGACCGGATCGGCCGGAGGCGCGTTTTTGTACTCGGTCACGGCTTTCTTGTAGTCTCGTACCTGTCGGCCTTCAGCGGCGCGTCGGCCTGGCCGTGGAACGCTATCCTCTGCGTGGCGGTGCTCGGCGCCTACTCCGCAGCGTCGGACGGTGTCCTGGCAAGCCTGGCGAGCGGTCTGTTGCCGATCAGGGCACGCGCGCTGGGGCTGGCATGGGTGGCGACAGCCGTGAGTGTCGCTCGCCTGTGCAGCGCGGTGGCGTTCGGGTTTCTCTGGACGCGTGCCGGCGATCGCATTGCTGTGCTCTTTTTCACCGCCGCGCTCGTCGCGGTCATCTGTGTCGCAATTCCGGGGCAGGAGCTTGACCCATCAGTCACCGGATGAATTGCCGGAGAAACGTTCGGGGCGGCGCAGGCGCGCGATCTTTCTGGTGGCCTGCGTCCTGGCTGTCGCGGCGATTTTCGGTTACGTGGCAGTCACGTCGTCGCGCTCCAATGGTCGGCGCGCTTTTACCGCTGCTTCCGGACGCGCGAATCTCGTCGGCTCGGTTCCCGACGGTCCGGTCATCCTGTTTCGCGACGCGTCACCCGGCCCGCTGTACGGCCGGATCGCACTGGTCGCGCTGTCTCAACCTGCCGCGCCGCGACGGATTGCGCCAATCTCCTGCGAGCGCGTGCACTACGCTGCCGGCTGGGGCGTCTGTATGGTGACCGACGAAACCCGCCTCCCCATCCGCTATTCGGCGTTCGTGTTTGATCGCTCGTTCCAGCGCCGTCACACCGTCGCATTGACGGGTCCACCGATCCGGGCACGGGTCGCTCCCGACGGCCGGCGAGCCGCCCTGACGGTGTTCGAGCGCGGACACTCGTACGCCGATGCGGCGTTCTCCACGAGGACCATCGTGCTCGAGACCGCGAGCGGCCGCCAGTTGGCCGACCTCGAGGAGTTCACCGTCGAGAAAGACGGGGTGCCCTTCAAGGCGATCGACTTCAACTTCTGGGGCGTGACGTTCGCGCGCGATGGGGATCAGTTCTATGCGACGCTGAAAACGCAGGGACAGCGGTATCTCGTCAAAGGTTCAGTGGATTCGCGCAGGCTGA
>QHWF01000743.1 GCA_003222455.1 Acidobacteriota bacterium | reverse complement strand
AGTTCGAATTTCGCGTCGAATGGCTTGAATCCGAACGTCGCCGGAATCGATTGCGGGTCCGCCGAACACTACGTTGCGGTCCCGCCGGATCGCGACCCCAACCCCGTCCAGTCGTTCAAGACCTTCACCACCGAGCTGATTCGCCTCGCCGACTGGCTGACCACTTGTGGGGTGACCAGTGTGGCGATGGAGTCCACCGGCGTGTACTGGATCCCGGTGTTTGAGATCCTCGAAGCGCGCGGCTTTCACGTGCTGCTGGTCAATGCCCGCCATCTCAAAAACGTGCCTGGCCGCAAGAGCGACGTCACGGATTGCAAGTGGATCCGGGACCTGCACAGCGTCGGGTTGCTCCGGGGGAGTTTTCGGCCAGCCGAGGCGATGGTGGCCCTGCGGGCGTATCTCCGCCATCGTCAAACGCTCGTCGAGAGTGCCAGCATGTACATCTTGCGCATGCAGAAAGCCCTAGTGCAGATGAATCTGCAACTGCCGCTGGTGGTCAGCGACATCACCGGCCTCACCGGGCTGCGGATCCTCCGCGACATCGCGGCCGGCCGCCGTGACCCCGTGCAACTGGCCGAGCATCGCGATCCCCGCTGCCACGCATCCAAGGCGGACATCATCGCGGCGCTCACCGGCAACTATCGGGCCGAGCATCTGTTTGTCCTCGAGCAGAACCTGCAGCTCTACGACACCTGTCAAGCCCCAACTCGCCACATGCGACGCCGCCATCGAGGCGCACCTCAAAGCGCTGACCGCACGCCGCGCCGCGCCGCCGACCGGCTTACCGGCCGCTCGTACCAAGAAGAAGCGGTCCCGGAATGAACCCCGCTTGGACATCCGCTCCTTCCTCCATCATCTCACCGGGGGCGTCGACCTCACCCAAATCGATGGCCTCGGCCCGCACACCAGTCTCAAACTCATCGCCGAGATCGGGACGGACATGACACGATGGCCCACCGAGAAGCACTTCACCTCGTGGCTGACCCTCGCCCCGAATAACAAAATCTCGGGCGGCCGCCTGCTCGGGTCCCGCACGCAACCGTCCGCCAATCGCGCCGCCGCCGCGCTCCGTCTGGCCGCCGAAGCGGTCGGCAAGACGCAAACCGCCCTCGGCGCCTTTTATCGACGTCTCGCCTTCCGCATCAGGAAACCGCAGGCGATCACCGCGACTGCCCGCAAGCTCGCGATCCTGGTCTACCGCGCGCTGTCCGGCACCCTCGTCTACCGTGATCCGGGGCCACCGCGTACGATCAGCAGCAGCAAGCACGAGCCATTCGCCATCTGCACCGACGGGCTGCCGCACTTGGATTCAAACTCGTCAATCGCAACACCGGAGAAGTACTCTCTCCGGCGGGCGCTTAGCCCGTCCGACCAGGAGTTTCTTGGGAGCCCAGCGGCCGCCGCGACGGCACCAGACAGCAAGGAACTGGGCGCCCGTGAGGAGTCAGTTCCTTACGAGCCCCTCGGCCGCCGCAGCGGCACCAGACAGCAAGGAACTGGGCTCCCGTGCGGCGTCAGTTCCTTACGAGTGCCGACGGAGTGCTGTGGAATCCGCCGTGTCTGCCGCATGAGCTGGGTGTGTGAGCGGCGGGCCCACTAATCGACCGGAAGGACCAGTTGATGCCGGGCAATCCGAGCCTAATCCACCCATTCACGCTGTAGCTTGGAGTCGAAATCCATGGACATCAGACCGCTCCGATCAGGAGACGGCGCGCCGCTGCACGAAAGTGCGCGCCGGCCGGTCGTGGGGGGCGCCAAAGCCGTCGTCGAAATCCTCCGGATCTCCTCCGGTTCTGGGACGGGCGCGCGGAGAGCGGGTCAACCGCGCCAGCGGCGAGCGGAGTAGCGGTGATGTGCGGAATGCGAGCGTGTGGCAGTCGGCTCCGGTCACACGAGACGATCGGGCGGAGCACGTCCACCACGCACACACTTCTTACGCACAATGACAATGAAAAGGCCCGGTCGAGGGTTTCTTCGGCCGGGCCTTGTTGCTTCGTGCAGAGCCTCTGCGTTCGTGTATGGACGGGGCGTTTAGTACATTCCGCCCATCCCACCGCCGCCCGGCATCGGCGCTTCCTTTTTTTCTTCTGGAATCTCGCAGATGAGCGCTTCGGTGGTGAGTAGAAGCGACGCAATCGACGACGCGTTCTGGAGCGCCGCGCGCACGACCTTTGCCGGATCGATGACGCCCACTTTCACCAGATTCTCGTACGTGTCAGTGAGCGCGTTGAAGCCCTCTTCGTCCTTCATCTCGCGCACTTTCTGCACGACGATCGATCCCTCTTGCCCGGCATTGGTCGCAATCCAGCGCATCGGCTCCTCGATGGCGCGCTTGACGATGTTGACGCCGATCTGCTGATCGCCGCCGAGCTTCAAGCCGTCGAGCACTTTCGATGCCCGAATCAGCGCCACGCCGCCGCCGGGGACGATCCCCTCTTCCACGGCCGCCTTGGTCGCGTGCATCGCGTCCTCGACGCGCGCCTTTTTCTCCTTCATCTCGGTTTCGGTGGCCGCACCGACCTTGATGACGGCGACGCCGCCGACCAGCTTTGCCAGCCGCTCCTGTAGCTTCTCGCGGTCGTAATCGGAGGTCGTATCTTCGACCTGAGCCCGGAGCTGCTTGACGCGGCCCTCGATTGCGCTGGAGGCGCCCGCCCCTTCCACGATCGTCGTGTTGTCCTTGTCGATCGTGACCTTCTTGGCCTTGCCGAGGTCTTCCAACTTGATGTTCTCGAGTTTGAGACCGAGGTCCTCGGTGATGGCCTTGCCGCCGGTGAGCGTGGCCATGTCCTCGAGCATGGCCTTGCGGCGATCACCGAAGCCGGGCGCCTTGACGGCCGCGGCGTGCAGCGTGCCGCGCAGCTTGTTGACGACGAGCGTCGCCAACGCTTCACCCTCGATGTCCTCCGCGACGATGAGCAGCGGCTGGCCGAGGCGCGCTACTTGCTCGAGCACGGGGAGCAGGTCCTTCATCGAGCTGATCTTCTTCTCGTGAATCAGGATGACTGGGTTCTCGAGCACGACTTCCATGCGCTCGGGGTCCGTCACGAAGTAGGGCGACAGGTCGCCGCGATCGAACTGCATGCCCTCGACGACGTCGAGCGACGTCTCCATGCTCTTCG
>QHWF01000714.1 GCA_003222455.1 Acidobacteriota bacterium | reverse complement strand
ATCTGTTCAACAACACGAACTTTCTGGTCGCCCCACAAGTGAACAACGACTTCGGGTTCTACGTGAATATCAACTCGACGACGTTCGGACAGACAACGTCGACCACGCAGACGGGGGTCGGACCGCGCAACGTGCAGCTCCGGTTCCTGGCGACCTGGTAAACACGGGATCGGATGATGCGGCGGCTATCGTCTGCCATGCGGTTTCGGACCGCTCCACCGAGATCAACGCCACCTTGGCCGATCCGTGCCAATCGTTCTGAACCGGATCGTCCGCGAACGGTTCTTCGTCGTGCTCGAACCGATCGCGTCCGTCGACCGCCCGATGGATCTTCGCGCCGATGAACACGGAATCGTGCCCGACGATGTCCAGCGCTTCGACAATGACGGGGTCCGCCGCCGTTCGAAGCGCGTCGGACCGGTCTCTCAGCCACTCGAACGACGACAAGGAGTAGACGCGCGCCATGGTCGCGAGCGGCAGGGCGTCGAGTCGCTCGTCGCGCGCCGCTTCGGCCGCCATGGATGCCGCTTGTTCTTCCGCGGTCGGCTCGGCGTCGTCGAAGTCGGCAAGCCAGCCGGGCGGCTCCGGCTTCTCTCCGCCTTCCGGCTGCGGCGTACCGATTGCGAGCTCGAGGCCCTGCTCCGCGTCGCCGCACATCTCGATTGCCATGTGACAGGCATACGCCGAACATCGTTCAGTGTAGGCGCACCGTTCGCACCACCTATCGCAATACGACGAGATGAAATCGATTCGATCGTCGCTCACCTGCTGAACGGTACTATGGTTGCCGGCTCCGTCGATCACACCCGTTGTTTTGCGTGCAAAAGAATTCGCCTGGGCGCATTGCACAGTTTTCTTGCCGGCGGCGCCGCGCATCATACGACGGTTCAGGTACGATCGGTTTGACTTCACTAAACGAAACTACGAAGCAGGCCCGTACCTCCGCGGGATCGGCTGATCGAGCACATCCCACCCGTATTCCTGCTGGATCATCCGAGTCAGCGCCTCGATCAGCGCGCCGCCGTTGTCGCCGTTCGTCATGATGGCGGCACCGTATCCCTTGATTCGGTGCGCAACGAGGCTGCACTGAAAGCCCCAGTTGCTGCCGCCGTGCTGGAAGTACCAGCCTTCCCCCTGCTTGGCAATTGCGAAACCAACCGCGTACGGGCCGACGCCGACCGGCGTGATCATTTCGCGCGCGGCCGACGACGAGAGGACTCGTGACGATCGTCCGAGCAGGGCGAGCTGCAGTTCGATCGCGAACTTCGCAAGATCCGTGGGTGTCGTCCAGAGTCCTGCGGCGGCTTGCTCGGGATAAACGTGCCAGCGATCGCCCATCCGGGCGCCCGATCGGTTGTGCGCGCGCGAGGCTTGCGCCTCGCGGCTGGCGGGCAGTGGCTGCTCGTACGTGCTGTTGGTCATCCCGATCGGGATGAGTACCCAGTCGCGTGCGATCTGATCGAATGGCTTGCCGACGGCATCGTTGAGTGCGAGTTGTTGAATGATCACGCCGCCGCCCGAGTACTTGTAGCCGGCGAGCGGAGGCCGCTCGAGCCGTACGGGTCGAAGGTTCGACGGTGGCACGCCATCGAGAATCTGCGGAATCGTCGGCAACGGCGCGCCAATCGCATATCCGGGAAATCCGAAGCCATCGCCTGTGCCCGACGTGTGGCTCATCAGCGCGCGCGGCGTGACCGGACGGTCGCGTGTGAACTCGCCGGTCGGAAGCTTCCATGATTTGAGAATCGTGTTGATGTCCTGGTCGAGCCCGAAGCGTCCCTCCTGAACCGCCTTGAGCGACGCCATCGCTGCAACCGGTTTGCTGATCGACGCCGCTTGAAACATCGTGTCGCTGGTCACGCGCGCGCCTGTTTCGACATCGGCGACACCGTACGCGTACGCGGCGGCCACCTTGAAATCTTTGATGATGGCAATGCTCACGCCCGGCACGTTGAACTGCTGCAACAGGGCTTCGACGGCGGCGGCGTCGGAAACGCGCGCGGAAGGGACGGGCTGCGTTCCCTGGAGAAGAAGGGCCACGATCGCGACCGCAGAAAGCAGTTTCATGATCACCTCGCGCGGGGCATTCTACGCCGACACACCAGCGGACTCCGTGCCGTATGTTCGACGCCGCGGTCCTCTAGACGGCCGTTCCAGAACCACCAGGGGGTTTGGTCCATGCGAGCGCCCCGTCATCTTTGCGATGGCCATCCTCATCATTGGAGCCCACACGCGCTCTTGAATTTCTGTACCTCGACCGGAGGACCGAATAGCATGAGTCGCTCGAGCCGTTTCTCGACGAACTCTGCGTCCTTACAAAGCGCAGCCCGTATCGTCGCGGTTGTCATCGAGCCAGGGGAGCCCAAATACAGGAGCGCATCGAATTCTTCTTCCATGCGCATGGATTTCCATTCTTCGTGCGGAAGCGGAACGAGCCGCCCATTCCTGATCGCAACGCGACGTCCGCCCATCAGCGTGCCCCCATACAGCGAAGAGCGGTCATCGGAACATCGTCGCCGCGTACAAATCGGTCGATCGCATCTTGGTAACGCGCGCTCGCCGTTTCGATTGTGATGTCATTCGCCGCATCTGGAAAACGTGGATCACGGATAAGGGACAAAAGAAGTGCTTGTACTTGCACGTTGCCATGTGGGTCGCTCAACGTCGCGATGTCGTGGGTTCGAAACGCGTCAATGATCGACGTAATGGCGTCCGCCGGGAGGGCGGATCGAGGTGCCGCGTGCGCGGCTTGTCCGACCAGCGCCGGTGTTTGGGTCAGTTGAATAACCACGGTGATCGAGAAAAGGTATTTACTCATAAAGGCCTCTTCACGGTCTCAGCAGCCGTGCACAACGTGCGCGACGAAGGAGCCCCAATTTGCAGGAACAGCTCAGCGGGCGGCAGCTTCGGGACGTATCGTGAGAGCGGGACCGGGCGACGGTGGCCGCATCGCGATCATCACGACGGCAACCGACAGACCAGCTAACGCGGAGGCTAGAAAAGCCCACCACGCCTGAGGAACAATGCATGTGACGAACATCGTCAGCGACACGAGCCCGAGCCCGCCAACGCCAGGAAGTGGGCTGGCGCTCAGATTGATCGATCGATCGCGATGCACCCGCTTCGATCGTTCAACGGCGTCCGGCGGCTGAACATCTACAAGACGCAGCGGCCGGATGGCGTGGGACCTCTCGAGCAGGTTCGTCGCAATGGCG
>QHWF01000713.1 GCA_003222455.1 Acidobacteriota bacterium | reverse complement strand
CTCGAGGACGACTTCCCGCGCCCTGGAACGCCCCTGCTGTCGAAGGCCGTCGACCACGCGGCGATTGGCGATCGCGACGAGCCAAGGACCAAAAGGCCGTGCCGGATCGTAAGTATGCCGCACGGCATGCACGGTGAGCAGCACTTCCTGCACCGCATCTTCGATGTCCCCCGAATTCCGAAAATGCCGCGACGCGATCGAACGAAGATACGGCGCGACGTCCTCGAGCAAACGCCTGTAGGCCTCGCGGTCGCCGGCCTGCGCGCGAGCCATATAGACGGACCAATCGAGCTCGCGCGCGGCGGGTCTCTCGGGCGCCGGTCGCGAATCCGAGGCCGACGAAGGCACAGCGCCCGCGACGAGAGTGAGGTCGGGACCGCGATTGTGAGAGCTTGGGGACATCGAGCGGAACTGGAACTGTATTCCCTTTAAATTTTCTGCATGGCCCAGAGCGTATCCAGATCCCGAAGCAGGTACAGCGCGATGCACGCGGCCAGCATAGGCCACGCTGCGAAGAAAAGCAGATTGTCGAACGGCGCGAGATATTGCTGGTAGGACGAAAGCGTCGAGATTGCGTGAAGGAGCAGCACCAGACCGTAGGTGTAGCGCTTCGCGGTCCCGGTGACGAAACCGACCAGCAACAGCAGCTCAAGGGCGCCGATGACGTAGAACACAGTCGGGGAAAGGCCGTCGATGCCGTAGAACTTCTTGAAGATCCCGGCGGCGTGTCCCGGGCGGACGAACTTGTCGAGCGTCCACATCAGCATAACGATGAAGACGCCGATGCGGAGCAGAAAGAGCGGCAGGCGCATGCGGTCCATGACTCCTCCTTTAGCTGCGTTATGCGAACAGATTACCTTGCGTGTAACCTTTTGTCCGTTTGGAGCGAATCTGCAAGCGCGGTCTCGATTCCGAGACCCGCAAACCAAAGAGGTCCAATTATGAACCGATACGTATTGGCTGCTTCGACCTTGTCAACCGCGGTGGGGCTCGCCCTGGCGATTCAGGCGTCGCCCGGGCAGGCGCAGGGCGTGAAGGATATGAGCAAGATGCCCAAGGTGGTGCAGGACAACATGATGAGGATGGAGCAAAACAAGCTCGAGAAGTGTTACGGCATCAACAAGGTCGCAAAGAACGACTGCGCCGAAGGCGCGCATTCCTGCGCCGGGCAGGCAACCAAGGCGCGCGATACCAAGTCCTTCGTCATGCTCCCCGCAGGCGATTGTTCCAAGATCCAGGGCGGCAAGACGACGGCCTCCTGATCGGGAGCGAGTTTTGGATTCGCACGCCGCTCCGCTGCGAACACGCGACTCGATCCCGGCCAGGGCCGGGGTCGGGCTGCGTTTCCGCCACCATCAGGAAGTTCTCGAAGCGCGTCCCGCCGCGGCGTGGTTCGAGGTGCACACCGAGAACTACCTCGGCGGAGGAAGCGCGCCGGCGTATCTTGACGCGATCTGCCGCGACTACCCCGTGTCGCTCCACGGCACGGGCCTGTCCCTCGGGAGCGCGGAGGGACTGGACCCGGCGCACCTCGCGCGAGTGCGGGAGCTCGTCAAGCGGATCGAGCCCGGGCTCGTGTCCGAGCACCTCTCCTTCAGCGTCGCGGGCGGGAACTATCTCGCAGATCTCCTGCCGCTGCCGCTGACCGAGGAGGCGCTCAAGATCGTTTGCCGGAACGTCGCGCAGGTTCAGGATCATTTGAAACGCCGGATCCTCGTCGAGAATCCGTCCACGTATCTGCAGTTCCGGCACTCGACGATCCCGGAGTGGGAGTTTCTCGCGCTTGTGGCGAGGCGTACCGGCTGCGGGATTCTCTGCGACGTGAACAACATTTACGTGAGCGCGTGCAACCACGGCTGGCGGGCGTCCGCGTACCTCGCCGCCTTGCCAACCGAGGCGGTGGCCGAGATCCATCTCGCCGGTCACACCGTCCGGAGGATCGACGAGGCGCGAACTATCTGCGTCGACGATCACGGCTCGCGCGTCGAACCGGAGGTTTGGGCGCTCTACGCGGAAGCGCTCGCGCGCTTCGGCCCGGTGCCGACGCTGATTGAATGGGACACCAACGTGCCCCCCATGGCGGTGTTGCTCGAGGAGGCGGGTCACGCCGCCGCGCTGATCGACGAGGCGGAAAGTGCAAACGGCCACGCCCTCGCTGCTTGAGCTCCAGTGCGCGCTGCGCGCAAGCCTCGTCGCCCACGACGACCGCGGGATCTCCGCGCACGTCGTCGGCGGGGAAATCGGCGCGGGAGAGCGGCTGGACATCTACCGCAACACCTTTGCGAGCGTGCTGACGACGGCGCTGCGTCTGTCGTATCCCGCCGTGCACCGTCTCGTGGGCGCGGAGTTCTTCGAGAGAGCCGTGCGTGTTTTCATCGAAACCTCCCCGCCGAGGAGCGCCTGTCTCGACGACTACGGCCATGAGTTCCCCGATTTTCTCTCCGGTTTCGAGCCCGCATCATCGCTTGCCTACCTGCCCGATGTCGCTCGGCTCGAATGGTCGGTGAACCGCGCGCTGCACGCCCGCGACGCGGAACCGCTCGATGCGCAGCGCCTGGTCGCGCTCGAGGAGGCCGAGCGGGGGCGCGTGACCTTTGCGCTGCACCCTTCAGCGAGCTTACTCCGCATGGATCATCCTGCGGATCTCATCTGGCGCGCGGTGTTGGATGAGGACGACGCGACGCTTTCGGCGATCGATCCCTGCGCGGGCCCGGTGTGGCTGCTCACCGAGCGCCTACCGACGGGGGTCGAGGTCCGTCGCATGAGTGAATCCGCATGGCGATTCACCTCCGCGCTGTGCGAAGGCAGGCCGCTAGCAGCCGCCCTCGACGACGCACGGGATTTCGACGCGTCGGTCGTGCTCGCCGATCACCTTGCGGCGGGCCGATTCATCGACTTCAGCTTGAACGAAACATCCGCCTGAGCACTACAAGGGACTTCTCATGACGACTCTCACCTCCGCGTCAACCGAGCGACCCGCACTGATCGGACGCGTCATTCGCTCGCTTGACGGCGTCCCTTACACAGTCCTTGCCATTCCGTTGCGGTTGGCGGTCGCGACGGTGTTCTGGAATTCGGCCATGACCAAGCTCGCGAACTGGAATACGGCCGTCGAGCTCTTCGTCGAAGAATACAAGGTGCCGCTCCTGCCGCCGGAGCTTGCCGCGTATATGGCGGTCTCGATCGAGCTCACGACGCCGGTGCTGCTCGTGCTGGGGCTCGCCACGCGGGCCGCGTCGCTCGTCCTGCTCGGCATGACGGCGGTGATCGAGGTGCTCG
>QHWF01000130.1 GCA_003222455.1 Acidobacteriota bacterium | reverse complement strand
ACTGGGCGGCAACGTTTGACGAGATGAAGGCAAAGCCCTTCGGCAGCAGCACACCGAGGCGGTACCCGCTCAGGCTCCGTACCCACACGATATCGTCACCGTGCATCATGTAGGTGCGGGGATCCGCGTAGGTCTTGAAGATCAGCACGCGTCCGATTCCACCATCGGGTACCGGGATCGGGAGCTGTGCGTGGATGGCGTGCTCCTCGCCGTCCTGCTGGTAGGTGAACTTCAGCGGCTTGCCGGTGCGCGGATCGTACACCTCGATGTTCGATCCTTCGCTCCCTCCGCGCGTCGCGTTGACCAGCTCGGTGGCGCCGGCCCGCGTTTCCTCGGGGATGAATTGAATGCGGAACTGATTGCTGCCGGGTGCGAGAATCGCGTACTCGGTGTACGCGTCCTGCGTGAACAGGCGCGTCAGCGGCGGCGCCGGCCTGAGGGAGCCGTCTGGATTGGTGCCGCCTGGAAAGGGGTTCTGCTCGCCTCGACGCTGTGCGGCGAGCAGCAGGGGAACCGCGACGGCAGAAACGATCAGGGCGATACGGAAACGCTTCGACATGGCGACAAGTGTACGTCATGGATTAACATGCCGGACCGACAGGAGGCATCATGCGTTGGTATCTTCTGGTCGGCACGGGAGGCGCGGGCCTGTTCTATTGCTTTGCGATCAATTGAATGGACAAAACGTTTCTACTGACCGGCGCCGGGGCGGGATTCCTCGCCGTCGCGCTGGGCGCGTTCGGTGCGCACGGCCTCCGCGCGCGGGTGTCGCCCGACATGCTCGCGGTGTTCGAAACCGGCGTGCGCTATCACGTGTATCACGCAATCGCGATCATCCTCGTCGGCGTGATCGCCGCACGTCTCGACGGGTGGCTGATCCGCGCGGCCGGCTGGTGTTTCGCAGCGGGTGTCGTGCTGTTCTCGGGAAGCCTCTATGCGCTGGCGATCAGTGGCATCACGGTGTTTGGAGCCATCACACCGATCGGCGGGCTCGCGTTTCTCCTTGGTTGGGCGCTTCTCGTCGTTGCCGCGGTACTGTGAACAGTAACGAAGCTTCGCCTCAAACCGCCGAGTAAAAACGAGCCTCGGCGGGCGGGCGAATCTTCGTTGCTAGGGCTGCTTCAATTGTTCGATGAACCAGCTCACACGATCCGGCGAATCGCCGTGCGATTCCATTCCCCGCGCCTCGAAACGGACGATGCCGTCGCGATCGACGTAGAACGTGGCCGGCAGATCGTCGAACCCCATCTTCTGCTGCGCCTCGTCCTTGTTCGCGTGCAGGACGGTGAACGGAAACTTCATCTCATCCAGGAAGCGGTGCAGCCGTTTGTCGTCGTCATCGATGCTGACAAGCACGAACGCCACCGCGGCATCGTTCTGGTATTTCGCGTACGCCGTTTTCAGGTGCGGCAACTCCGCACGGCAGACCCCTCACCAGGAGGCGAAGAAATTCAACAGCAGCACCTTGCCGCGTAATCCGGCGGCGTCGTACGGCCTCCCGTCCACGGCGGTCAGCGTGAGCGGCGGGAGCGCGCGATCGACAACGCTCTTGAGCGCCGCGCTCCGTCGGTCGTCGCGGCGCCTGGTCAACTCGGTCTCGAGCCAGGCAGCAAAAGAGCCCGACGCCCGATCGCCGGCATGGATCGCCCGGAGCGCGTCGGTGGCCCGCTGGCGCAGCGGTGGCGGCCCGGCAGAGAGCGCGAGCGCATCAAGATAGTGCTGGCGCGCCCGGTCGCTCTGATTCGTCGCCCGCGCGAGCTCGCCGAGGTGGAACTGGTTCGCGAAGTCCTGTCCGCGCGACAGCCGCTCGGCGTCGCCGAGGCTTGCGGCGGCGCGGTCATACTCTTTCTTGAGATACGCCGCCCACCCGATCAGGTCGGCCGCTGTCGCACGGCCGCGACTGTAGGCGCCCTGAGACTTGCCGGCCATCTGGTACGCGCTCAGGTTCTCGCCGACGAAACGATCCGACGCGGCCCGGCCACGCCCGGCCAGCGCAATCGCGCGGTCGTGCTCGCCGCGATCGAGCAGGATTTGTGCGCCCGTGAAGTACGGCGCCGGATCGGCCTGCGCCTTCGCACGCGCCTCAATCGCCGCCTCGATGTCGGCGATGGGGGCAGCCGCGTTCCGGTACGCGTCAATTCTTGCGTCGAGCGCCTTGACATCCTCGCGCGGCGGCGCCGGATCCACTTTTTCGGCCGACGCAAATCCCTCGGCAATCCGCAGGGCCTCCTGCCCTGACGGACGGCTCGGATCCGCCGTGACGGCGGCGCGCAGTTCCGCCAGGGCCCGTGCTCGATAGGCGGGCTCGTCATGCCAGCCGGGAAACACGCTTTCCTGCTGCCATCCTTTGAACGTATAGAGCCGGCCGAGCGCCTCGTGTGCCTCGGCGGCAGTGTCCTTGTCGCGCGCGGCGACCTCGAGCGCGGCAATGGCGCTCTGTGCGAGCCGTTGATCCCAGAAGGCGCGGCCGCGCGCCAGGTTATCGCGTGCGGCACTCTGTGCGAAGAGTGCTGCCGCCATCAGCGCAACGGCCAGGACGACAACGCTTGATCCTCGAAATCTCACAGCATCCTCTCTGCAGGTAATATAGCGCCTGACCACCATGAATCGTCGAGACTTCCTTCGGTGCGCCGCGGTGGGTTCCGCCGCGTGCGCGCTGACCTGGCGCAATGGGCGCGCGCTCTCGCCACGAGAACCCGTTTTGCACGACGGCACGTCGACTGCCGTGCAGCCGAGTAATGACGGGTGGCGCAGTTCGCGTTTACCACGCGGGTGCGGGTCTTGAAGCCATCGGGCGCCACGCGCGTGTGGCTGCCGATGCCGCTCGTCTCCGGATCCCGACACGTTCAGCTATGAGATTACGACACGTGAACACTAGCCGTTGTCTTCTTCGTGGCTTCTTCGTGTCTTCGTGTCTTCGTGATTGCATTTCCCAGTTGTATTTTGTGTCGGTGTTCTTCGTGGTCTCGTCGCTGCTTCTCGCCGCCGTTCTCGCTCAAACGACCAGGGATGCCGACTGGCCGATGCACGGCGGCCTGGATAACATCCGCTACTCATCCCTCGCGCAGATCAATCGCGACAACGTGACGACGCTGCAGGTAGCCTGGACCTACGATTCGCACGATGCCTTCAAAGGTTCGGAGATGCAGAGCAACCCGGTCGTCGTCGGCGGCACCCTCTATGCCACGACGCCGATGCTGAAAGTGATCGCGCTCGATGCTGCGACGGGACGCGAAATCTGGAAATTCGATCCGGGCGGCGGCGCGACCGGCGCGGCGCGGTTCCGACATCGCGGCGTCACGGTGCACAAGGATCGTGTGTTCGTCACATATCGAAGTTTCCTGTGGGCGCTCGACCGGACAACGGGAACGCCGATCGCGTCGTTCGGCGCGAACGGCCGCGTCGATCTCCGGGAAGGGCTCGATCAGCCGGCGGAGAAACTGACCGTCAGCGCCAGCACGCCAGGCGTCGTGTTCGAAGATCTCCTGATTATGGGCAGCAGCGTGCCGGAAACGCTGCCGGGATCGCCAGGGCACATCCGCGCGTTCGACGTGACCACCGGGAAGGTCCGCTGGATCTTCCACACGATTCCAAAGCCCGGCGAGCTCGGCTACGACACGTGGCCCAAAGACGCCTACAAGCTCGCAGGCGGCGCAAACGCCTGGGCAGGCGTGACCATCGACGCGAAGAATGCGATGGTCTTCGCGGCAACGGGCTCGGCGTCCTTCGATTTCTACGGCGTGTCGCGGCATGGCGACAATCTCTTTGCCGACTGCGTGCTCGCGCTCGACGCGCGGACCGGCCGCCGCGTCTGGCACTTCCAGGGCATCAAACACGACGTCTGGGACTGGGACTTCCCGGCCGCGCCGAATCTCGTCACCGTCACGCGCGCCGGCCGGCGAATCGACGCGGTCGCGCAAATCACGAAGTACGGCTACGTCTATCTGTTCGAGCGACGCACGGGCCGGCCGCTGTTTCCGATCGCGTATCGGAAGGTCCCGCCGTCGGCCGTCGACGGCGAACTGCTGGCGGAGCGGCAGCCGTATCCCGTGCAGCCTCCACCGTTCGCGCGGCAGGACCTGACCGAGGAGATGCTGACGAATCGCACACCCGAGGCACACGCCGCAGTGCTGGCGCAGTTTCGCCGCATGTCGAAAGGGTTCTTCGCGCCTCCGTCGCTGGACGGCACAATCGTGTTTCCCGGCTTCGACGGCGGCGGCGAATGGGGCGGCGCCGCGTTCGATCCGGATACGGCGCTGCTCTACGTCAACTCGAACGAGATGCCGTGGATCGTGAAGCTCATTCCGAACAACGATACGTCGCTCTACAACAGCAAGTGCGCCACCTGCCACCGTGAGGATCGCCACGGATCGCCCCAGGCGCCGGCGCTCGTTGGTATTGGCGGGCGGATGTCGCGCGACGATCTCGCGAAGATCATCCGCGAAGGCACGGGCCGCATGCCGGGGAATCCCGACCTGGGCGGGCGCAACATCAACGATCTCGTCGAATTCCTCGTCACCGGCCGCGACAAGGGACGCGATCCGAACGTGACGAAGGACCCGGCCTGGTTGAAGTACCGGAGCGACGGCGAGTCGCTGTTCCGCGATCCCGACGGCTATCCGCCGATCACGCCTCCGTGGGGCACGCTCAACGCGATCGATCTCGATGCCGGCACGATTCGGTGGAAGGTTCCGTTCGGCGAATTTCCGGAACTGGCGGCAGCCGGTCTGCCGAACACGGGCAGCGACAACTACGGTGGACCGGTCGTCACCGGCGGCGGGCTGCTGTTCATCGGGGCGACGAATTTCGACAGAAAATTCCACGCCTACGACAAGCTCACCGGCAGGCTGCTGTGGGAAACGACGCTGCCGGCGGCGGGCAACGCGACGCCATCGACGTACATGCTGAACGGCCGGCAGTACATCGTCATCGTGTGCGGCGGCGGCAAGAACGGCGCGCCATCGGGCAGCGCCATCGTCGCATTTGCGCTTCCGCAGTGAACCCGTAGTGCGGACCTTCAGGTCTGTAATCCCGGCAGGCCTGAAGGGCGTGCGAAAGAATCACTCGCACGTGGGTCCGGCTTCCCGCCTTCGCTTCGCTTCGGCGAGGCGCGCCGTAGCGCAAAGCGCGGAGGCGGCAGCCGGATGTAAGCAATCCGCCTAAAGGCGGACGCCACGGGTTTTTCACACGCCCTGAAGGCACCACGAGCGCGGCCCGCGCCTGTTCGATGGTCACGCCGGGCCGCAGCCGTCCCACTGCTTCCAGCCAGTTGTCGTTGCGGTCCTGATAATTCCGCTCAGTGAGCCGCATCGCCGTCCAGAGCGCCGCGTCGCTCGAGGGGAACCGGAACTCGCGCGGCATGATGCCGATGATCGAGTACGGTACGTTGTCGAGCGTGATCGTCTGCCCGATGGTTCCATCGAGCTCGCCGCCGAATTCCGTCTGCCACAACCGGTAGCTGAGAAGCACCGCACTCGGCGCGCCCTCGCGATCGTCGGTTGCGGCAAACAGGCGGCCGGCGAGCGGCTGGACGCCGAGCGTCGGAAACAGATCCGCCGACACTGCAGAGCCGTACAGCTGCAGCGGCTCGCCCCGTCCGAGCATGTTCACCGCGAGCGCGTGATACGCGCCGATGCGCTCGAACGATCGGCTGGCGCGCGTCCAGTCGCGATAGTTCGCGGGCGACAGCTCCAGGGGGCCGGGCGCTTCGCTGCAGGGTGCCGGGCGCTATCGCTGCACCGGGCCGCACGTTCGCGCAGCGCGTCGGCGCTGACCCGGTAGCGCTTCCGGCAGGTGATCAGAATTTCCGGAAAAGGACGCGGTAGTTCGAGCACACACTCTACCGCGTCAGTTCAAAGCACCCTGTCACGTCAGTTCAAAGCACCCGCGTCAGCTCAAAGCACGTTGAAGCGTCAGTTCAAAAGCACCCTGCCGCGACAGTTCGGAGCACCGTGCGGGGATATGATCCTGGGATGCTCCGTATCAATGACGTGGTCGCCGTCGACGAGAACGAACTCGAGGAGCGGTTCGTCCGCGCATCGGGACCGGGCGGTCAGAACGTGAACAAGGTGGCGACCGCCGTGGAGCTCCGCTTCAACGTCGCCGCTTCGTCTTTGCCCGATGACGTGAAGCAGCGGCTCGTCGCGCTGGCCGGCCGGCGCCTCACCGCCGATGGCGTCCTGTTGATCGACAGTCGCGAGCACAGGACACAAGTGCAGAACCGTGAGGCGGCCAGGGCGCGGCTCGTTGCGCTCCTGCAGCACGCGGCCCGGCGGCCCCGGAAGCGACGACCGACAAAGCCCGGGAAAGCCGCGCGCGAAAGGCGGCTCGAATCGAAAAAGCGGCGCGGCGACGTAAAAGCGTCACGCCGAACGGGCAACCACGATTGATGGTTCCCAGCCCCATGCGGTGCCCAGCACGGCTCAGCAAACTGCCGAGCACCTTGGTGCGTCAGTTCCCGGCACCATGCCGCGAATGAGCCCTGCACCCTGAAGCGTCAGTTCCCCGGAAGGGCCATCGAGCGTTCGCCGACGACGACCGCGGTCCCACCGACCTTGACGCTGCTGATCTCGCGATCGGCGGATGTTGCAATGCGGACGTGAATGCGACTCGGTCTACGCACCTGAACACCTGGAGAAAAACGATCGGCGCACCAGTCGTATCCGGCGGGACCAGGCCGTGCTTCACGAGGAAACACCCGGCGGGACCGGCCGCCGATCCGGTGGCCGGATCTTCGATGCCGCCCGCCCCGACCAGCCGGCTGTACACCGTCGCATCGTCCTGGCCACGCTCGGTGGATACGCTTACCGCAACCAGGGGCGCAGCTCTTTTAGATTAGAGCGCTGGCCACGAACGCGTTCCGATTATATTGAGGCTCATGAAAATGAACGCGCTCGTCGCCGTGGCGGCTCTGGCCGGCGTCTGCGGAGGGTTCAGTGGCCCGGGTCGGGCGGCTCAGATCGGCGCGCTGGCTGCGCCCGGATTCCATCACCTGCACCTGAACTCCGTGAACCCCGACACGGCCATCGCTTTCTACACCAAAGCCTTCCCGCGCACGTCCAGGACGACGTGGAATGGTCTTCCGGCTCTGGCCTCGCCGAACAACGTCCTGGTGCTGTTCACGAAGGCCGATCAGCCGCCGGCAACGCAGCCGCAGACCGCCGTGTGGCATTTCGGCTGGCATGTGACCAGCGAGCGCACGGCCATGGCGAAACTGAGAAGCGATGGTGTAACCCTGCTGCCCCTGTACATCACGGACGAAGGCGGCACCGTGAACATCAACAGCGACACGTGGCCGGGAACCGGTGGCGTTCTCGGGTTGACGAAAGCGCAGATCGAAGAAGCCAGAAAGAATCACGTGAAGCCGGCCGGCGGCGCCGGATTCGCCTACATCCGCGGGCCAGACGATGCGTTGATCGAGGTGCAGGGCGATATGCCGGCCGAGCGATTCAATCACGTCCACATGTACCAGGAGGATCCCTTCTGCGCTCAACTCTGGTATCAGAAACATCTCAACGCGACCGTGACGCAGGGACGTCGCGGCGGAGAGCCGCGCACCGAGGCCAATTGCAAAGTGCCGCGAGGCGCGGACAAGACCTGGCCCGCTCTGGACGTGGACGGCATGTACCGGACGCCGGCCGCCGGCGTCACGTTCGGCGACGTCGCCATGAACTGGTACATGCGTCAAGGGGAACGGCCGCTGGTGGGCACGCGCGGACATCTGGCGGATCATGTCGCGTTGAGCGTCACGAACCTGGATGCATGGATTGCGAAGCTGCGCAGCGAAGGTGTCAGGATTCTGGAAGAATCACATCAGGTGGGCGCCGCCCGCGCCATCATGATCGAAGGACCGAGTCTCGAAGCGATTGAACTAGTTGAACAATGACCACCATCATCCAGACCCTTCCCGCCGGCCAGAAGGTCGGTCTTGCGTTTTCCGGCGGCCTCGATACGAGCGCCGCCCTCCATTGGATGCGCCGCAACGGCGCGATGCCGTTCGCGTATACTGCGAACCTCGGCCAACCCGACGAGCCCGATTACAGTGAGATTCCCCGCCGCGCCTTGCAGTACGGCGCCGAGAAGGCGCGCCTGATCGACTGTCGCCAGCAACTCGTGGCGGAAGGTGTGGCGGCGCTGCAGTCCGGCGCATTCCACATCTCCACCGCGGGCCTGCCTTACTTCAACACGACGCCGCTGGGGCGCGCCGTGACCGGCACGATGCTCGTCACCGCCATGAAAGAAGACGACGTCCATATCTGGGGCGACGGCAGCACCTTCAAGGGAAACGATATCGAGCGGTTTTATCGGTACGGGCTGCTCGTCAATCCCAATCTTCGGATCTACAAGCCGTGGCTCGATCAACGCTTCATCGACGAACTGGGCGGACGCCGGGAGATGTCGGAGTATATGACGCGCGCCGGGTTCGCCTATCGCATGAGCGCCGAGAAGGCGTACTCGACCGATTCGAATATCCTCGGTGCGACGCACGAAGCCAAGGATCTCGAGTACCTCAACAACGGAATCAAGATCGTGGACCCGATCATGGGCGTGGCCTTCTGGCGCGACGAGATGACGATCGAACCCGAGATCGTCGTGGTTCGCTTCGAGGACGGATCGCCCGTGGCGCTGAACGGCCGGACCTTTCCGGACGCCGTCGAGTTGATGCGCGAGGCCAACACCATTGGCGGGCGGCACGGCCTGGGCATGAGCGATCAAATCGAAAACCGGATCATCGAAGCCAAGAGCCGTGGCATCTACGAGGCGCCCGGGATGGCGTTGCTGTTCATCGGTTACGAGCGGCTGATCACCGGCATCCACAACGAGGACACGGTCGAGCAATATCGCGACAACGGCCGCCGCCTGGGACGGCTTCTCTATCAGGGCCGCTGGTTCGATCCGCAGGCGCTGATGCTGCGCGAAGCGGCACAACGGTGGGTGGCGCGCGCGGTCACCGGCGAAGTGACGCTGGAGCTGCGGCGCGGCAACGATTATTCGATCCTCGACACCGCGAGTCCCCATCTCACATACAAGCCCGAGCGGCTGACGATGGAGAAAGGAGAGGCGTTTTTCACGCCGCTGGATCGCATCGGTCAGTTGACGCTGCGGAACCTCGACATCGCAGACACACGCGACAAGCTGCTGATGTATGCAAAGACCGCGCTGCTGGCACCCGCGACGGGACCCACGGTGCCGTTGATCGCCCCTGCCGAGGACGCGCAGGACACGGAGAAGACGACCACCGAACGGAAAGGGCGCTAGCCAGGACGCGACACGATGGCAGCGTCGCATCCGGGTGTGCGACCGTGCGGCCGCGAACGACGAAACTGCACCATCGGCGCCATGCGTTTGTGACACTTCCGCACGCCACCCGTGCCACCGCGTGCAGCCACATGCAGATTCATGTCGGTACCTCTCTTGCGATGGTGGCGCGCGTGGTCAACTTCTTCATGGTCGGTTCCGAAATGGTCCGCTGGGAAATCAGTGCCGTAGGTACCGACAAGTGCCGCTTGATGGTGACACACTCGAACGGGACCATCGTGGAGTACTTCCGGACATCCGCCCAGGCGCTCGACCGCGAGCGGGAGATCGAATCGCTCTTTTTCAAGTCTCGAGGGACCGAGGTCGTCCACCCGTCATGAGCCAAATCCCTGATCGCGCCAGCCGCCTGCTCATCGTCGACGATGATGAGGGCGTGCGTCGCACGTTCGCGGCCATACTCAAGCGGAAAGGGCACGAGGCGTTCACGGCGTCGAGTGCAGATGAGGGCTTGCGTGACGTGAGCACGGTCCGGCCCGACGCCATTCTGCTCGACCTCCGGATGCCGATGGTCAACGGCTTCGGCTTCCTTTATCGTCTCCGTGCCGATCCGACCTGCGCCGATCTGCCGGTCGCTATCGTCACCGGCGACGGGTCGCTGAACGAAGCGGCGTTGACGGAGCTGCGCCAACTCGGCGCCGAGGTGTGGCACAAACCGTTGCGATTCGACGAACTGGTGGCACTGGCCGACAAGCTGCTGGTCGGACGAAGACTCTATAGCGCGTGACGATCGGCATCAGCCGGTTCCGTCCTGTCCGTCTGTCGCCGCGCCCACATGCGCGATCCCGTTCGTGGTTCGGTCCTGGTCAGTAGTGTCCTGCCTTCAGCCGGATCTGCAATCACAAGTTACTGGTTCCAAAAACGGCCGGGCAACAACTGCCCGGCCTGATCCGCTTGGCACGTCTCGGGTGCGGAGACGGCGCATGGCCCGCTCGTCGTTCCCGAGATCGCCGGACACCCTGGAACGCGGCTCGCCTTCCTGGCGGCGGCGGTCTTCACGATGGACGGCACGCATCAGAAATCGTCCTGCCTGCCATCGCGTTTTGCATTGCGCGCGGCGACGCCGTTCGGCACGACCGAGAAGGCGTACCGCGTATTCGTCGAGGAGCTCCCGCCGGTCGTCAAACCGGGCGAACAGCCCACGGGAGTGAGAGTCTTGACGAAGATGGGCATCCCCATCTTTCTCTCGCCGCCTCGTCCCGCAGCGCAAGCGATTCTCGAGCAGGTGGGACTCCAAGACGGCAAGCTCTCGTTCCGGCTGCGTAACAGCGGTACGAGCCACTTCGTCGCTGAAAAAATCTTTGTTCGTGGCTTCGGGAGCGGTGGCGACGTCGTGCTCGATCAACAACTCAATGGGTGGTACGTGCTGGCGGGCCGCACCCACTCCTATGAAATCGCGGTCCCCGACGCTGAATGCGCCAGGATGACTACGACCGCGGTCGAAGTGCAGATTGGCAAGTCTGTGCTCAGAGAGCGGCTGCAAGTGCCGCAAGCGTCGTGCACGCCATAACGGGAACGGCTTCGCCATGCCGGCTGCGCTTTTCGCGACGCTGCTCGTCCTTCAGTCGTCGCAGGTGGTCGGCAGGTTAGACGATCAGCGCGCGTTGCTCGACCTGGTCGTCAATCAGGTTGAGAAAGGCCAGGCCGTCGTGATGTTGCGCGGAGCCGATGTCTGGATGAGTGTCGACGCGCTCGAGGACGCCGACGTGCACTGGTTCGGCGGCGATCGCGAAATCGTCGATGGCTTCCCCTGGGTGCGGCTTGGTTCACTTGCCCCGGGGATCGCCGTCCAACTGAACGAACGCGACTTGGTTCTGTCGCTGACCGTCTCTCCCTCCTTCCTCAACGCCACGCACGTGAATCTGCAGACCAATCGTCCGTCCGGACTTGTCTACGGCCGTAGCCCTAGCGTGGTTCTCAACTACTCGCTGAACT
>QHWF01000129.1:11662-11968 GCA_003222455.1 Acidobacteriota bacterium | reverse complement strand
CGTCGGGCTCGCCACCTTCACAATCTGGCCGGTGGGCGTCAGCTTGCCGGTTGTCTGATCGACGCGAAAGATCACAATCGTGTCGCTGTTCTGGTTCGCGGCATAGAGGTGTGTACCGGACGGATCGAGGCCGAAATAACGCGGCGTTCTGCCTTGCGTCGATTCCCAGCCAATCGACGTCAGCAAGCCGCTGGATTGATCGATGGCGAAGATCACGATGCTGTCGTGACCGCGGTTCGATCCGTAAAGAAACCGGCCCGACGGAGCGACCGCGATCTCCGCACCGCTGTTGTTGCCCGTATAGCT
>QHWF01000129.1:0-11654 GCA_003222455.1 Acidobacteriota bacterium | reverse complement strand
CCCTTGTCGCGATCGAGCTCGTACGTCGCGATCGTGGAATCCAGCTCGTTGATCACGTATGCGTACGGCTTCGTCGGATGAAAGTCCACATGACGCGGCGCCGCGGCGGCCCGGCTGGCAACGTCCGGAGGGTTGCCGGGTACCAGCTTGCCGCGAGCCGCATCGAGCCGGAACACGAAGATTTTGTCCAGCCCTTTGTCGGGGACGACGATCACCCGCCCGGTGCGATCGAAGGGACAGTGGTGCGGATGCGAGCTTTCCTGCTGCGTGCGGTGCGGACCGGGCGTGCCGGACAGGGTGGCCAGATCGCTCGCTGGCGCGAGCGATCCATCCTGATTGATCGGCAGGACCGCCACGGTGCCGGTGGCGTAGTTTGCCAGCACCAGAAAACGGCCGCTCGCGTCGATGGCGAGGTGCACGCCATTCCGGCCGCCGGTTGGTTGCTGGTTCAACACCGTCAGGCGCCCGGTCGTCTGGTCGATCCGATATGCCGTCGCCTGCGTCCCGTCGCCGTGAGCCGAGTAGAGACATCGCTTCTGGCGATCGATGATGAGAAAAGACGGATCGGCGAGATCCTTCAGCAGCTGAATCAGCGTCCAGGGATCCGCCTCGCCGTTGCGGCGATAGACGCTGAGGCCTTCACCATGACCCCGTCCCTGGCCGGTGAAGCTGCCGACATACATGACGTTCGGCGCCGCAGCCTGACTGCGTTCTTCCGCGCCACGTTGAGGCTCACCCGAACCGTCAGCGGAGGTGCGCCGCGACCGGCTCGCGATCGTTGCCGCCACCCCGCCAAGTCCCATCACGAATTCGCGACGGCCGAGCCGACTGTGCTGCATATGCGCTCGTCAGTGTAGCGCTGGGAGCGTGTCTGAGAAACAAGAACAGATCCCAACGTACAACGCAGAAATCGCAGAACCAAACCGGTTTTCTCTGCGGGTTCCGCGAGTTCTGCGTTGATCGTCGTGAGCGCCAATGTGCCCGCGTAAGGCGTTCGTCAGCGTGTACCGACGCTGCGTGTCCGTGGCGCAGCAGCAAGCCGTCGCTTGACCGAGGGTGGTCGTGCCGCGCGCACCATCTCGACGAAACGCTGGACGAGCGGAACCGTACTCGCATCACGATGCCAGGCCACAGCGATGTCCCAGGCCGCCTGCGGCAGCGTCAACTCCCGGAACCGGACGCCGGGCGGGTGCATGAGCGCTGCAGATCGCGGCACGAGCGACACGCCGAGTCCTGCTCCAACGAGCGACAGGACGGTGAACAGCTCGTTCGCCTCCTGCACGATTCGCGGCGCGAATCCGGTTGCCGCGCACACGCTGATGGCATGGTCGTAGAAGCTGGCAGACCGCGCCCGCGCGATGATGATGAACGGTTCGGCGGCCACGGACCGCAGGCCGATTCGCGCGTTCCACGGACTGCGCGAACCGATGGCCAGGACCAGCCGCTCGTCCAGCACCGGCCGGACGACCAGCCGGTCGTCCGCCACCGGCAGGCGGACGAAGCCGATGTCCACCTCCCGCGCCGCGAGCGCCTCGATCTGTTCCGGCGTCGACATGTCGCGGAGGTGGAGCTGGACGCCGGGATGGCTTCGCCGAAACCGGAGCAGCACGTCGGGCAGGAACCCGAGGATGCTCGCGATGCCGAACCCGATGCGAAGGCGTCCCGCTTCTCCCCGTGCGGCACGCTGTGACAGGGCGACGGTGGCTTCGGACTCGCGCAGGAGGTGCCGGCCGCGTTCGGCGAGGAGACGGCCGGCCTCGGTCAGTCGCACGTCGCGATAGCGCCGCACCAGCAGCGGACCGCCAATGCGACCCTCCAGCTTGCGAATTCGTTTGCTCAGCGCCGGCTGCGACACATGCAGCCGGTCCGCCGCACGGCCGAAGTGCAGCGCCTCAGCCAGGGCAACGACCGCCTCCAGATCGGCGAGCTCGACATCCATAACCGGAAGTTATCAGATTCGGCCCAACGTTTCATTGGACGGCACGATGCGTCCGCGTCACGCTGAGGGGATGAGAGGAAGGTCGCGATGGCGGTGAGCTGGCCGATCCTGGTGGGGACCGTGGCCGCGTTGTGCACGACGCTGGCGTTCCTGCCGCAACTCTTCAAGATCCACAAGCAGGGCAGCGCCGAGCTGTCGACGGCGATGCTCGCGATGTACCTGGCGGGGCTTTGCCTGTGGCTCGTCTACGGACTGCTGCTCGGCGCCGTCCCGGTGATTGCGGCGAATGCGGCCTCGATTGCCATCGTTTGTGCGGTGACGTGGGGGAAGCTCTCCACGCGGGCGAACGTCGAACGACCGCGGCGGCTGCGCATCGCCATCGACATGGACGAGGTGATGGCCGACGCGCTCGCCGAGCACGTCCGGCGCTACAACGCCGCCTTCGGTGCAGAGTTCGCGATCGCGGACCTGTGCGGCCGGCGCCTCGAGGACTGCGTTCCGCCGTCACAGCGTGAGGCGGTCGAGGCGATGCTGGATGCCTCGTTCTTTGCGGACCTTGCCGTCATGCCCGACTGTCAGGAAGTGATTCGCGAGCTTGCCGCCCGTCACGACGTCTTCATCGTCAGCGCCGCGATGGACGTGCCGAGCTCGTTCGACGCGAAGTTCCGCTGGCTGCAGCGGCACTTCCCTTTTATCCCGCCCGCGCAGATCGTGTTCTGTGGCGACAAGAGCATCTTCGATGCGGATTATCTGATCGACGACTGCGCGCGGCACTTCGCGCGCTTCAAGGGACGTCCGCTGCTGTTCTCGGCGCCGCACAACGCCGCCGAGTCGCACTACCCGCGTGTCGATTCGTGGAAGGCCGTGCGTGAGGTCTTCGCGCAGCTGGAGGGGCGAAGCGGGCGCCCGGCTCGGACATCCGCCGCGTTCCGCGGCGAACCGGCCGCTGCGCGCTCGACGCCAGCCCATGCGCGATAGAAACAGGCTCTCTAGGTCGCGAGTCGGCGCGATTTCCATCAGATCGCCACTTGTGCGACTTTGCCGAGATGCTCCTCGCGAAGGATAAACTTGAAGTCCGGTGTTCGGCTGACGCGCTGGCGACTGAAGTTACCGCCTATGCAGCCGAATGCACGAAGGCCTCTACGCCGTGGGACGCGAGTTCGGCCTGGATGTCGCCGGCGAGGAATCGGCGCGCTTCGTCGTTATGCTTCAGCACGGCGTCAAAGTGCGCAACTGTGAGTCCTCGGACGAACAAGTGGGATTGTTCGCCGGTGCAGAGTTCCGCAATCGGACGCATTTCCTTCTGTAGGTAATCTAACTCCGGAATCCAAGGCGGCGAGCTCCGAACCGCTTCGTGCAGCTGCTCGACATTGTCCATGAAATGCATGTGGTCGGCGTGGCGAAGAACGACCAGGCGTTTCGCGGCGGGTATTCTGTCGAAGATCTCGTACATGCCGTCCAGCGGAAGGCAGACGTCGTTGTCCGCCACCAGAACGAGGGTCGGCACGTCGCGGCCCCACTTGAATGCCAGCTTCGCCGGCAGAATCCCGGGCCTCGGGTTCGAACTTCCGCCTGGCGCGAGCGCGACAACCGCCCGAATTTGATGCAGCACGTCGGGAGAGGCGAGCGCTGTCCAGCCGCCGAAGCTGTGGCCCACGATGCCCACGGGCGCAGGCTCGAGCCGCGCTTCGGTCAGGACATAGTCGAGAAGAAAGCGAATATCCGGAACGCGGCTCGCGATGGCAGCTTCGGCTCGCGCAGCCCGTTGTTCAGGCGTTTCACCTTCCCGACGCTCGAGCTCGGGTGCGACGAGTTCGGAGTGATTCAGTCCCGCGACGATGTAGCCATGGCTGGCCAGATGATTCGTCAGAAATGTGTAGCCTCGCGGACCGCTTCCGCCACTCGAATGAGAGAGAAGGATGATCGGACAAACTCCGACCGGTTCCGTTGGACGCCACATGTCGCAAGGGAAGCTGCGGTTGCGGACCGCGTCGAACGCCTGCATACTCCGCTCGGCGACAGTGAATCGGCCCGGGACAAATGGGTCGTACATCAATTGGTAAATGATACCTGCTCCCCGCAAATGACGCTGTCGCTTGTGCACGCAGAAGAAAGGTGAGCCGCGCTTGAATCGAACCTGCAAACGAAGCAGGAGCGAGAACGCTAAAACTACTGAGTAGTCGCCAGGTAATGCGTCTAGCCTGAAGATGAAGTCAGCTGTATTTGCTTGCGGGTCGGTAAACAGATCGGCGTCGATCGAGAGTAATCCGATCTGCGTGTCCGCCCCGCCCGTATAATCCCCACGAATTGGCCCTCATCCCCGGCACGCGCCTCGGCCCGTATGAAATCGTCGCGCAAATCGGCGCGGGCGGGATGGGCGATGTCTACCGCGCCCGCGACCCTCGACTCCACCGCGACGTCGCGATCAAGACGCTGCAGGTCGACGATCACGAACGCCGCCACCGCTTCGAGCAGGAAGCGCTGGCTGTGGCCGCTCTCAACCACCCGAACATCGTCACGATCTACTCGGTCGAAGAGGCCGCCGGCCTGCCGTTCCTGACGATGGAACTGGTGACCGGCAAGACGCTCGCGGAAGTGATTCCACTGGGGGGCATGGCGCTCAGCCGGGTGCTCGAGATCGCCGTGCCGCTGACCGGTGCGCTGGGCGCCGCCCACAGCAAGGGCATCACGCATCGTGATCTGAAGCCGGCCAACGTCATGGTCGGCCCTGACGGCCGCGTGAAAGTGCTCGACTTCGGCGTCGCCAAGTTTCACGGGCCCGCGACACATCAGCTCGAGTCGACGACCGGCAGCCTGCCGACGGCGCTCGCCACCCGAGAGGGGCGGATCGTCGGGACCGCCGCCTACATGTCGCCCGAACAAGCCGAGGGCGAGGCCGTCGATTCACGGTCGGACATCTTCTCGTTCGGGATCATCCTGTTCGAGCTTGCCACGGGCCAGCGGCCGTTCAAAGGCGCGACGAGCTTGGGCCTGCTGACGTCGGTCCTCCGCGACGCACCGCCGGCGTTGATGCAGTTGCGCGGCGACCTGCCGCGCGAGCTGGACCGGATCGTGCGCCGCTGCCTGGCGAAGAATCCCGATCGTCGCTACCAGGACGCGCGCGATCTCCGAAATGATCTCGAGGAACTGGCGCAGGCCGTTGACGCAGGCACGCTGGACTCCGCGACGCCGAGTACGGCGGGCGGTGGCCGCGCGAAACTGACGTCGCGCCTCGAGCGTGGAGTCTGGGCCGCGGCGTTGACCGTAGCGGCCGGCCTCAGTGGTTGGCTCGTGACGACCCGTCCACCACCAACGCCGGCGCCGCTCGTGCGGCTGTCGCTGGCGGCTGACCCCGGCAATCCGCCGTCTGGCTACTCGGTGTCCGTCTCGCCGGATGGCGCGCGCGTCGCGTTTGTCGCCTCCGGAAAATCCGGACAGTTGCTGTGGATACGGCAGCTCAGCGAGGAGGCCGCAAAGCCGCTGCCGGGGACCGAAGGCGCCGACGAATTGTTCTGGGCGCCCGACGGTCGCTCGCTGGGGTTCTTCACGCCGACGCAGCTGCGCCGGATCGATCTCGCGTCGGGCACCGTGCGCACACTCGCCGAGATCCCGAGCGCGACGGGTGGCACGTGGGGAACCGACGGCACGATCCTCTTTGCCGAAAGCGGCGAGGGCGGGCTGCGTCGCGTGTCGGCCACTGGCGGGCCGGTTGAGACGGTCAGACGTCTGAAGCCGCCCGCGGAAGTGCGTTTCCAGTGGCCGTGGATCCTGCCGGACGGCACGCACTATCTGTATTCCGTGTTGAGCGGCAATCCGCAGACGGCGGGCACGTACCTGGCCGCGTTCGGATCCGACGAGACCCACCGCGTGCTCGACACGGTGTCGAACGTCGGCTACGCCTCGGGCTCGCTGTTCTACGTGCACAGCAACGCGCTCGTCGCGCAGCCGTTCGATATCGGGCGCGCGGCATTGACCGGTCGTCCGGTCACGATCGCCGAGGATGTTCGCCACAGCGGTGCGAGCCTGCAGTACGAATTCTCCGCGTCGGAGACCGGCGTCGTCGCCTACCGGACAGGTGGCAGCGTCAGCGGCCAGCTCGCGTGGCTGGATCGTGCGGGACGCACCGCCGCGACGATTGGGCCGATCGGCGACTACCTGAACCCGGAGCTGTCACCGGACGGGAAAAGGGTCGCCGTCGAGCGTGGGGGACAGAACGGCAACCGCGACATCTGGCTGCTGGACCTGGCGCGCGAAGTGTTCACCCGCTTCACGTTCGATCAGGCCATGCACTACATGCCGGTGTGGTCGCCGGACGGGAAGCGCATCGCGTACGCGGCGAACCCGGACGCGCGCTTCCGCGTGTATGTGAAGGACACCAACGGCGCCGGCGGACCGCAGCTGCTCTACAACTCTACGGAAAACGCGGCGCCGTACGACTGGAGCCGCGACGGTCGCACCCTGCTTTATCGCACGGTGGCGCCCAACGGTGTGGTGAGCCTCGGCGCGTTGTCGCTCGTGGGCGAGCCGAAGGCACGGGCGGTATCGCCGTCAGCGTTCAATCACGCGACGGCGCGGCTGTCGCCCGATGCCCGGTGGGTGACGTACTTCTCGAACGAGTCGGGCGCCTTCGAAGTCTACGTGCAGGGCTTTCCGGATCCGGAGAAGGGGAAGTGGCAGGTGTCGAAGGGCGGCGGCCTCCACCCGCGGTGGCGGGCGGATGGCCGCGAGCTCTTCTACGTGTCGGCGAATCAGAAGCTGATGTCAGTCGGCGTCTCGAGCGCGGACGGCGCGCTGGCATTTGGCAGCCCGGCGCCGCTGTTCGACGTGCCGCTCGCCAACAGCACCGGCGGTGTGACGATCGGCCTCCGCCATCAGTACGACGTCGCGCCCGATGGCCAGCGCTTCTTCGTCAACCTCGAAGCATCGGCGTCCATGGCGCCGATTACCGTCCTGATGAACTGGCCGGCGCTCGCGGCCGGGACGGGCGCGTCCCCGCGCTGATCGCCACTCAGCGATACACGATCACCGGATCCGAAAACATTGACGGCGCCGTGGCCCGCTGCACGCCTCTGGGCGCATCAGGCGGGATCGGCGACACGGCCTGCGGGAATGTGAAGAAGTTCGTCGGGTCGTACTTCTGCTTCACGAACAGCAGCGAGTTGAACGCCTCGGCCCAGAACTGCCACCGGTAGTTCGGATCGTCGCGCCGCGGGTAGTTCTGATACGAGTGGCCATTCCAGTAGGTCTCCATCAGCTCGCGGAAGCCCTTCAGCCAGGCGCGGGCTGGACCCTCCTGGGCCTGCGTGTACCAGAACGTGTCGACGAAGAAATCCATGTAGACATCGCGGTGGACGAACGCGTTGCCCATCGCCGGATAGGTATTAATCGCGCCGCCGTAGATCTCCATGCCGACGGTGCACGCGGGATTCGACGCCGTGTTGAAGTAATCCACGACGCGGCGCCACTCGCTCACCTCGAGCACGCGTCCGATGTAGGTCGAGAACTTGTTCTCTTTCAGCACCTCACCCTTCGGCGGGCCCGGAATGTCGGGAATGTTGTCGAGCAGCGCGATGTTCCAGTGCAGATAGCTGCCGATGCCCTCGAGCTCGAGCGTCCCGCCGCCGTCGCCCAGCATGCCGGCGATCTCGGCACGGCCTGCCTGCGCGTCGCCCCGGACCATGCCGCGCGCCAGCAGCTTCTGCGCGCCCTTATCGACGCCGAGGACGCCCTGGTATCCGAGCAGACGTGACCAGTTCGACTTCATGTAGTGCTGCTGCAGGTAGTGCAGGCCTTCCGGCGCGTTGTCGATCGGCCACGAGACGCCGAAGGCCCAGATGTCGCCCAGCGGGTAGAGCTGATAGGTCACGGTGAGCAGGACGCCGAAGTTGTTGCCCGTGCCGCCGCGCACGGCCCAGAACAGATCCTGATTCTGGGCGGCATTGGCCGTGACGATGGTGCCGTCGGCGAGCATGACGTCCACCTGCAGCACGTTGTCGCAGTTGATGCCGAACATACGCGAGGTGAACCCGTAGCCGCCGCCCTGCATGTAGCCGCCGACGCAGACCTCGGGGCATCCGCCACCAGGGACGTGCAGCCCGTACAGATCCAGAACGTGATTCAGTTTGCCGAAGCTCGTGCCCGCGCCGACTGTCGCGCGCCGCGCGCCCGCATCGATGTGCACGTCGTTGATCTGCGACACGTCCACTACGAGTGCGCCCGTGGCCAGGCAGAATCCCGCCGTGCTATGTCCGCCCGAACGGCAGACGAACTGCAGCGACCAGGTGTTCGCGAACTCGAGGCAGTGACGCACGTCGAGCGCGACCTGGCAGAAAGCGATGAGCGCCGGCTTTTCGGGAAACGCCGGGTTCCAGTTCTTCTCGTCCGCTTTGTAAGCGGCGTCGCCCGGGACGGCGAGTGTGCCCTCGAGCTCGCGTTCAAGCTTGGCGATGGCGTCGTGCGGAATCTTGAGCGTGGCCAGAACGTTCGCCGACGACTGCTTCCATTCGGCAATCTTTACTTCCTTTGCGCGCGCCTTCCTGCTCTCGAAAATCGGCATCGTGACTCCCCCGGGAGGACGCCCCGATCGAGAGGCGCCGCGTGATTCTAGTCGCATTCACGGGAATTCTTGAATCGTTCCGCTCGCTTGGTGCTAGTGTCTCTAGCAGGTCGCTGAAAAAGGTGCCGACCTGAAGTTAAAACTGAAAAGCTAAAACAGAAAAGTGCGATTTTCTGTCCGCTTTTGACTTTTCTGTTTTAACTTTTCAGTTCAGGCTGCGTTTTTCAGCAGCCTGCTAGAGTCAGCGCGCCGATTCCTCCGGCGACTCACCGTTTCGGAGCCCAACAATGTCCACGTCGATCACGAAATCGCCCTACACGACGCTCACCAACATCGGTATCTCGCAACTCGTCATGAAGTACTTGCAGCTGGAGGGGGTCAACACGATCTTCGGGATCCCCGGCGCGACCTTTGTCGATCTGCTGAACCTGCTCATGGTGAACCGCGCGACGATGAGGTACGTTGTCTGCAAGCAGGAGACGGGCGCCGGCTACATGGCCGATGGGTATCACCGCGTCAGCGGCAATCTCGGCGTGGTCCTGGTGACGTCGGGCCCGGGCGCGACCAACGCGCTCACCGGCGCGATGAACGCCCAGGCAGGACGGACTTCGATGCTCGTGATCACGGGGGAGCAGAAGGAGTCGCAGTTCGGCATAGACGACGAGCAGGAGGGCGTCGATCTCGATCTGGACGTGGTGCAGGTCTACAAGAGCGCGGTCGGCTACAGCACCATCATCAACGCCGCGGGGGACTTCCCGGTGCTGTTCCAGCAGGCGTTGCGCAACGCGCGAGCGATTCCGGAGGCAGTCTCGCACGTCAGTATTCCGCACGACATGATGGCGACCGTGCTGCCCAGCGTGACGTTCCCGACGTCGACGTCGCTCTACCGGCGGGCGTTCGATTCGGCGTCGCCTGCGGACGTCAAAGCCGTGGCGGATCGGCTGTTCGCGGCGAAGCGGCCGCTCATCCTGCTCGGCAACGGCACGCGCGACGCGCTGGACGCGCCGGGGCTCGCGACGTTTCAGGCGTTCGTCGAGCGCTTCGGCATCCCGGTCGGAACGACGTCGGATGGGAAGGCGCTGTTTCCGGAGAGCCACGCGCTGGCGCTGCGCAGTTGCGGGTATCCGCCGTGCCAGTGGCCGGGGTTGTACTTCGCGCCGCCGACGGGCAGTCCGTACGCCGCGCCGTACGATTGCCTGCTGGTCCTCGGGTCGAGCATGGGCGACTTCGCGACGAACTTGTTCAGCACGCCGATGGTGCCGGCGGGTCCGTTCATTCAAGTCGACGCCGACCAGAAGGTCATCGGGCGGTCGATGCCGATCACGATGGGCGTGATCGCCGAAGCGCGCGCGTTTCTGGACGGATTGACGTCCTACGCCGCGACCGTGACGCCGGAGGCCGCGTCGATGGCCGACCGCCTCGCGTACCTCGCGTGGGTGAAGAAGACGCACTCCGCGTACGCCAACCCGGCGGCGCGCGAGTCGGACGCTTCGCCGATTCGACCGGAGCGGGCGATGGCCATCGTCAGCGAGATGCTTCCGCCCGGCAGCCATGTGTTCCCGGACGCCGGGAATTCCTGCGGATGGACGTCCGCCTATCTTGCGCTCGACCCGCCCACACGGATCCATTCCGCGTTGGACGTCGGTGCGATGGGCTACGGCACGGCCGCCGTCGTCGGCGGGAAGCTGGCGGCGCCGAATGCGACGTGCATCTCGATCGGCGGCGACGGCAGCTTCCTCATGCACGGCAACGAAGTGTCCACCGCCAGGCAGTATGGCGCCGGCGCGATCTGGATGGTGTGGAACGAAAACGATCTGAACATGGTGGCGCAGGGGATGGCCGCCTATTTCCCCGATCCCGCCGATCCGAATGTCTGGAACGATTACTACCAGCTCGGCAATCCCGACCTCGTGAAGGTCGCCGAAGGACTCGGCGCCGAGGCGTACCTCGTGCACTCGCCAGATGATCTCCGCAGCGCGCTGGGCAAGGCGATCAAGGGCGGCCAGCAGGGCCGGCCGCAGGTGATCGTCGTGCAGCAGGATCCGAGCGCGATGCCGCCGTTCGTGTACGCGCCGCCCGTGGCTCCGCGACGAAGCCGAAGGTGAAATAGATCAGGGCGTCGTGAGGCCGAAGTGGGCGGCCAGCATCTGGTCCACTGACCGCAGCGCGCCGTTGACCCAGGCCTGATCGTCCGAGTACGTCTCGCCGCACGTGTAGACGTGCGGAAACGGATTGGTCAGGCGTGCTCGCACTTCGCGATCGTTCACGCCGATCCGCCACTGATGGTCGCCGTCGCCGGCGGGGGGCACGCCCCAGCGGCGATAGGTGGCGACGAGCGGAGCTGGAATCGTCGCCAGGCCGAACATCTCCTGCATCTGCCGCGTCGCCTGCGCGACGACGAACGTCGACGTGGCTTCGGAGAACGGCGGCAGCGTCGGGCCGTTCGGCACGGAGTACGGCTCGCCGATCGCCTGGAGCTGCGACCAGTACGCCGTCCGGCGCGCGTCCGTGTAGAGCGTGATCGACGCAGGGCCACCGGCCTTCGCGTTGACCTGATCCGCAAAGCAATAGAACTGCGCGAGCGGCAGGTCGGTGTACGAGCCGCCGCTGGTGATCCCCGTCGCCGGCGTCCACCAGTTCTTCTCGTAGTAGAGATTGATCTTCCCGAGGTCCATGTCGGTGACCGAGTTCACGTCGCTGACAAACTGCACGCTCTCACGGAACATCGGGACGTATGGAATGAGTCCCTGGAGGGCGACCTGCGTGATGGCGATCACGAGGTCTGTGGCGTGGAACTGCACCTGGCTGCCGTCGGACTTCAGCGCGGCAATGCGGTACCGGCCGTCGCCCTCGCGCTCGATGGATCGGACTTCGTGCTCGAGGTGAATCGACGCGCCGGCCTTGGTGATGGATGCCGCGAGTGTGTTCGGAAGCGTCTCATAGCCCGGCCCGAGCGTGTGGAACTTCGGATCGACGAAGTCCACAAGGAGCTGCAGCGCGCACCCGGCGTTGATTTCCTCATCGTAGGGCGCAATGAAGCCGCTCGATTGGTAGAGCATCTCGATCGCATCCGTGCTGATCCCGAAGTCGGTCAGCATCGCCCAGAAGCCCCACCGGTAAAGAGGAATCCCCCGATACGTGTAATCGAGCCGCAGCGTC
>QHWF01000128.1 GCA_003222455.1 Acidobacteriota bacterium | reverse complement strand
GAGAAGCCGGAAAGACCAGCACTATTGCGGCGGTTTGGGCGTCGCAGGTGCCGGATTCGCAGGCGTCGTCGGCGCAGGCGTCGTTGGCGCGGGTGTAGCCGGTGCCGCGGGCCGCGGTGGCGCGGGCGTGCCGCTCACAATCGACCCGGGGCCGCGTTGCCCGATGATCGCAAGCGCGAGCGCGCCCAGCATGAACAACACCGCCATCACCGTCGTCGCCTTCGAGAGCACCGTCGCGCCGGCGCGCGCGCCGAACGCCGACTGACTGCTGCCGCCGCCGAACGCCGCCGCCATGTCGCCCTTCCCCTGCTGGAGCAGAATCACCAGGAGCAGGAGCAAGCAGACGATCACGTAGACGGTCGAGATCAGGTAATAGAAAATCATGCGTAAACCGTGACAGGAAGTTTCGATTATACCGCAGCCCGCCGGCTCCTCGACACGATGTCCGCGAAGCTCTTGACCTCGAGGCTGGCGCCCCCGACCAGGGCGCCATCAACGTCGGGTTCCACAAGCAGTTCGCGGATATTGTCCGGCTTCACGCTGCCGCCGTAGATCACGTGACAGCGATCCGCGGCATCAGCGCCGAACCATTGGCGTAAGCGCGATCGGATATGCGCATGCGCCTCGCCCGCCTGCGCCGCCGTCGCGGTCCGGCCGGTCCCGATCGCCCAGACCGGCTCATACGCGACGACCAGCTCCGCCATCTGTTCCGCGGTGAGTTGATCGAACCCGTCCTTGATCTGGCGATCGAGCACTGCCAGCGTCTCGTTGCGCTCCCGCTCCTCCAGTGTCTCGCCGATACAGGCGATGGGTGTCAACCCGGCCGCCAGCGCCGCCACCACCTTGCGATTGACGATGGCGTCGGTTTCGCCGAACAGCCGGCGCCGCTCGGAATGCCCGATGATCACGTACTCGGCACCTGCTTCCTTGATCATCCCGGGCGCGATTTCCCCGGTGAATGCGCCGTCGCGCTCCCAGTACACGTCCTGGCCGGCGACACCGATGTTCGTGTTCCGCGCGGCCTCGGCCGCGGCGTGAATGGCGGTGAACGGCGGCGCGATCACAATCTCCACTTCCTCCACGTCCTTGACCAGAAGCCTCAGCTCCTTCACGAACACGACGCTCTCGTGAACGGTCTTGAACATCTTCCAGTTGGCGGCGATGAATGGAAGCCTCATAGCTTTTTTCTCGGGCAGGTAAGGCGGGTAGGTCAGGTAAGGCAGGTTGGGCGGGTAGTCAACCCATCAGCCACACCCACCTGCCCTACCCGCCCCCTACCTGCCCTACCCCTGCCCTACCTGCCCCCTACCTGCCCAACCTGCCCTACCCGCCCGTCAAGTGTTCTTCTCCGTCAGCGCCGCTACCCCTGGCAACGTGCGACCGCCGAGGAATTCGAGCGACGCACCGCCGCCGGTCGAAATGTGCGTGATTCGATCCTCGACGCCAGCCTTCTTCACCGCCGCAATTGAATCGCCGCCGCCGATGATCGTCGTGCCGGTCACCGCCGCGACGGCCCGCGCGATCGCATTGGTGCCGGTTGCGAACGCGGGGATCTCGAAGACACCCATCGGCCCGTTCCAGACAACGGTTTTCGCGTCGGCAATCGCCGCGCCGTACGCGGTGATGGTCGCCGGCCCGATGTCCACACCGATTCGATCGTCGAGATGCGGATTGCCGATCGCCAGCACTTCATGCGCGGCGCCTTCCTCGATCTTATCAGTGACGACGTGATCGAACGGTAACGCGAGCGGAACGCCGCGAGCGGCCGCGTTCGCCGTAATCGCGCGCGCTGCATCGAGCTTGTCCTCTTCCACCAGGGAACGGCCAATACCGACGCCGCGCGATTTGAAGAACGTGTAGGCCATCGCGCCGCCGATCAGCAGTCGATCGACCCGGCCGAGCATGTTCTCGATCACTTCGATCTTGTCCGACACTTTGGCGCCGCCCAGGATGACGACGAACGGGCGATCGGGGGACTCGAGTGCGTGGCTCAGATAGGCGAGCTCCTTTTCCATCAGCAGCCCCGCGGCCGACTGCCGCATGTAATGCGTGATGCCCTCCACCGACGCGTGCGCCCGATGCGCGGCCCCGAACGCATCGTCGACGAAGACATCGGCGTTCGCCGCCAGCGCCTTCGCGAATTGCGCGTCGTTCTGTTCTTCCTCGGGATGAAACCGAAGGTTCTCGAGGAGGACGACGCCCGCTTCCGCCCGCTTCGCCTCGTCGACGGCGCGGCGCACGTCCTCGCCGACGCAGTCGTCGACGAACGTCACCGGACGATTCAACAGGCCACCCAGCCGATCGGCGACGGGCCGGAGACTCATTTGCGGGTTGCGTTTGCCCTTGGGCCGTCCCAGATGACTCGCGAGCACGACCGTCGCGCCGTGGTCCAGCGCGTAGCGGATTGTCGGCAGCGACGCGCGGATCCGTGTATCGTCGCCGATTCGCTCGTCCTTGACCGGGACGTTGAAGTCGACACGGATGAACGCACGCGCTCCCGTCAGCTCGAGATCTCTGATCGACAGCTTGGGCATCAGCGAGGGACGGCGACCCGATCCTCAATCCCTCTCTTCACCAGCATGCGCACGAGATCCACGCACCGGCTCGAGTACCCCCATTCGTTGTCGTACCACGACAGGACCTTGACGAAGTCCTTGTCCATCACCTTCGTGTACGGCGCGTCAACGATGGAGGAGTGTGGGTTGCCCTTGAAATCAATCGAAACGAGCTCGTCGGTCGAAACCTTCAGGATGCCCTTCAGCGGACCTTCCGACGCGGTGGTGAACGCGGCATTCACTTCCTCGGCGGTCGTCTTCTTGTCCACGATGGCATTGAGATCGACGACGGACACGTTCGGCGTCGGCACGCGCATCGCGAAGCCATCGAGCCGGCCCTTGAGCTCCGGAAGCACTTCGCCGACCGCGAGCGCGGCGCCTGTGCTGGTCGGAATCATCGATAACCCGGCAGCGCGAGCACGGCGGAGATCCTTGTGCGGCAGATCGAGCAGCTGCTGATCGTTCGTGTACGAATGAATGGTCGTCATCCACCCCTTCTTGAGCCCGAACGTCTGATGGATCACCTTGGCGATCGGCGCCAGACAGTTCGTCGTGCACGAAGCATTCGAGATGATCTGGTGTTTGGACGGATCGTATTTCTCGTCGTTCACACCGAGCACGATCGTGATGTCTGGCCCTTTCGCCGGCGCGGTAATGATGACCTTCTTCGCCCCGGCCGTAATGTGCTTGGCGGCCGCTTCGCGGTTCGTGAACAGACCCGTCGATTCGAAGACGATATCGACGCCGAGGTCCTTCCAGGGCAACTGTGCCGGATCGCGCACCGACAGGACCTTGAACTCGTCACCGTCGACGGAAATGGTGTCGTCCTTGGCCTCGACGCGCGCGTGCAGGTTCCCGAGCACCGAATCGTACTTCAGCAGATGCGCGAGTGTGTGGGCGCTGGTGAGATCGTTGACGGCGACGAAATCGATATTCTTGTCGCCCAGCGCGGCCCGCATGATGTTGCGGCCGATGCGCCCGAAACCGTTGATGCCAATCTTCACGGCCATCGAGGAGCCCTCCAGATAAACATTTCATTCTACAATAGCGGCCCGGTAATGAAATTGACAGGTCGGCAGACGACCTCGATCATGTATCTGCTCTATAGCATCCTGACGCTGGTGGCCTTCGTGGGCCTGTCGCCGTATTTCGTCTACCAGGCGATCCGGTACAAGAAGTACACGGGCAGTTTCCGCCAGCGGCTGGGATTTCTGCCGCTGTCATTCAACTTCGATGGCGAAGCGTCCATCTGGATCCACGCCGTCTCGGTTGGCGAAGTGCTGATGGCGCGCGCGCTCGCGGCCGATCTGAAAGAGCGGTATCCGCGGCTGCGCCTGTTTCTCTCGACGACAACCATCGGCGGGCAGCAGATCGCCCGCCGCAACCTCCAGACCGTCGACGGCGTCTTCTACTTTCCGTTCGACTGGACCTTCATCGTCAGGCGCACGCTGGCGCTCGTGAAGCCGCAGCTGTTCATCATGATGGAAACCGAAATCTGGCCCAACCTGCTCCGTGCCTGCCGGCGTCAGGGCGTGAAGACCATCGTGATCAACGGGCGCATTTCGCAGCGGTCCTATCCACGGTATCGCCTGATCCGCCCCTTTTTCCGCCGCGTGCTCGCGGACGTCGATCGCTTCTGCATGCAGAGTGAGGAGTCGGCGCGACGGCTGATCTCGCTCGGCGCCGATGCGCGCCGCGTTACGGTGACCGGCAGCTTGAAGTTCGATTCCGTGGAGCGGCCCGGCGCGCGGCCCGGTCAGGCGCGCGATCGCGTGCTGCGGTTTCTCCGCGTCTCGCCGGGACGGACGGTCCTCGTTGCGGGGAGCACGATGCGCGGCGAAGAAACCGTGGTGCTCCGGGCCTTCTCGACGATCAAGCAGACGCTGCCCGGCGCGTTGTGCGTGCTCGCGCCGCGCCAGCCGGAGCGCTTCGGCGAGGTCGAACGTCTCGCCCGCGAAGCCGGCTTCGTCGCCATCCGGCGCAGCGAACTGCCGATCGACGCTGAGCCGCGCGCCGATGTCGTGGTGCTCGACACCATCGGCGAGCTCGCCCGGATCTATCAGCTCGCCACGGCGGTCTTCGTGGGAGGAAGCCTGATGGACCTCGGCGGCCACAACATTCTGGAGCCGGCGATCTTCGGCAAACCGATCGTATTCGGACCGCACATGCAGAACTTCCGGGAAATCGCGGACGCGTTTCTCGCCAATGACGCGGCGGTGCAGGTGCAGTCGGAACGCGACTTCGACGAAGCGATCATCGCGCTCGTCCACGACCCGGTGCGGCGGAACCGGCTGGGAGCGGCGGCGAGCGCCCTCGTCGAGGCCAATCGTGGCGCGAAAGACAAGACGCTGGCGATCATCGCCGAACTGTTGCCGCTGCCGGGACGGAGCGCGATCGTTCGGCCCTTCCGTCTGGTGCAGTGATCAGAACCGTGAGCGCACTATACGGGACCGTGGCCGCCTGGCGACGGCAGTGGTACGAAAGCGACACGACGCGCCGCCGGCGTCTGGCCCGACCGGTCGTCAGCGTGGGCAGCCTGCGCGTCGGCGGCAGTGGAAAAACGCCCATCGCCGAACACATCGCACGTCTCCTGCAAGCGGAAGGACATCGGCCGGCCATCCTCACCCGCGGTTACGCAAGGCGCCTGGCGCCGGACGGCGTCACCGTCGTGTCGGACGGCGCGACCGTGATGGCGACGCTCGACACGGCCGGTGACGAGCCGCTCATGCTCGCGCGTGCGTTGCCCGGTGTCGGCGTGTTCGTCGGCGCGGATCGGCATCTGTCGGGCTGTCTGGCCGAGCGTCGTTTTGGCGCGACGGTCCATGTGCTCGACGATGGGTTTCAGCATCTGGAGCTGGTGCGCGATGTCGATCTCCTGCTCGTCTCGGAAGAGGACCTCTCCGATCGGCCGTTGCCGGCGGGTCGATTGAGGGAACGGCTCGAATCCGCGAAGGTGGCGGATGCCGTGCTCGTGACTGCCGGCTACGACACCGCCGCCGATCGGATCGGACGAGCGCTCGGCGTCGCCACGGTCTTTCGCGTGACGCGCACCATCGGCGCGCCGCGCGAGATCGGCGGCGCCCGCGAGACGGTCGTCGTGCCGTACGCGTCGCGCGTGTTCGTCGTGACCGGCATCGCGCGGCCGGATCGGTTCGTCGCGGATGTCGTGGCCGCCGGCTGGGACATCGCGGGGACGCTGACGTTTCGCGACCATCATCGCTTCGACGGCCGCGATATCCGGCGGATTGCCGCTGCCGCGAAGGCGGCGGCGGCGGCGATTGTGCTGACGACGGAGAAGGATGCGGTGCGGCTGGCCGTCTGCGATCTCGGGGACATGCCGATCGCGTCCGTGCCGCTCAACATCGGCATCGAACCGGACGGGAAGTTCCGGGCCTGGCTGTTGGCGCGGGTGCAGCCAGGCCACACAAAGGACTCAAAGGATGCGCATGCGCAGCCTGGGAGCTTGTCCGACCAGCCGACACCGCCGGTGGAACGCAAAGGCCGCTAAGGCCGCAAAGAAATGCCGTCTTATTTTGCGTCCTTTGCGACCTTTGCGACCTTTGCGTTCGATCGTGATGTTCACGGTCGATTTCTTCAGCGATCAACCGTGAGACATCGCCTCGAGTACTTGATCGTGCGCCTGCTGATTGGCGTCGTGCGCGTCACGCCGGATTCGCTCGTGCGGGGCTGCGGAAGCCTGATCGGACTGGCGTTCTACACAATCGACCGCACGCATCGCCGCATTGCCGGGCAGAATCTCGCGACGGCCTTTCCAGGGCGCGCCGCCAGCGAGCGTCGCGCGATCGCGCGCGCGGCGTTCACGCATTTCGGCCGGCTGCTCATGGAGCTGCTCAAATTCAGCACGTTGTCGCCTGCGCAGATGGCGGCGCGCGTGGAATTCGACGGCGACGCCCGCGCACGTGCGGCGTATGCCCATGGCAAAGGTGTTGTGTTCGTGACCGGCCATTTCGGCTACTGGGAGCTGCAGGCGCTCGTCCATGCGGTCCGGATCGAGCCGGTGGCGGTGCTCGGCCGCGCGCTCGACAATCCATACCTCAATGGACTGCTCGAGCAGATTCGCCAGCGGACGGGCAACACCGTGATTTACCGGCGCGGAACGATCCGTCGCGTCCTGCGCACGCTGCAGGCAGGACGCGGCGTCGCCGTGCTCATCGATCAGCACATCATGAGCCGCGACGCGATTTACGTCGACTTCTTCGAGCAGCCGGCGGCCACCACGTCGCTCGTGGCCGCGCTCGCGTTGCGAACGGGCGCTGCCGTCGTGCCCGTGTTCGCGCTGCCGGTCGGCGCGGGGAGGTACCGAATGGTGTATGAGCCGGCGGTCGAGCCGCCGCTGGCCGGCAGCGCCGATGCCGTTCGAGCGTTCACGCAGCGCTGCACCGACGTGCTCGAGATGTACGTGCGCCGGCATCCGGAGCTGTGGCTCTGGATGCATCGCCGCTGGCGCGAAACGGGCGCCGCCCCGGACCAGGAACGCGGCATGTTTCCATCGGCCGATCGCGACGGGGAGCCGGCCCCGTGAAGCGCCTCGTGGTTCTCGCGCCGAACTGGCTTGGCGATGCGGTGATGGCGCTGCCGGCGATTGCCGATGTGCGTCGTCGGTCGCCGCACGCGGAGATAACCGTTGCCGCGCGGCCCTCGATTGCACCGCTCTTCACCATGGTGTCCGAAGTGGAACGCAGCCTCGTGATCGACACGCACCTGCACCTCCGGGAAACTGCCAACGAACTGGCGAATCAGGGATTCGACACCGCGCTGTTGCTGCCCAATTCGATGCGCGCGGCGCTCGTCGTGGCGCTCGCCGGGATTTCCGAACGATGGGGGTATCGTGCGAATTTACGCAGCACGCTGTTGACGCGCGCGATCGCTCGACCCTCCGGCTTGCACCAGGCCGAGTACTATCAGCAGCTCGTGCACGCGCTTGGATTTCCGAACGGACCGATGGAGCCGCGCATTACCCTGTCGCCGTCGCTGCGGGCCACCGCAGCGGCGCTGCTCCAGGACGCGGGATGGGACGGCCGCGCGCCGCTGGTCGCGCTGGCGCCTGGCGCCGCGTACGGCGCCGCGAAACGATGGCCGCCAGAACGCTTTGCGGCGCTCGCCGCCTCGCTGGCTGCGGACGGCGTGCAGTCGGTGATGATTGGTGCCGCGGCAGACCGTCTGACGGCAGACGAAGTCTCGTGCGCGTTCCAATCACCTTCCTTACTGACACTCGTCGGCCGCACCGATTTGCCGACGCTGGCCGGCGTGCTGGCCACCTGCCGCGCGCTCGTCACAAACGATTCCGGCGCCATGCATCTGGCGGCTGCGGCGGGCACGAGCGTCACGGCCGTGTTCGGGCCGACAGACGAACGCGCGACCCGACCGCTCGGTGATGCGCATCAGGTGGTCACCTTTCCGGTGTGGTGCCGTCCCTGCATGCTGCGCGAGTGCCCGCTCGATCACCGTTGCATGCGCGGCGTGGATGCCGCGGCCGTCGCCGCGGCCGTGCGAAGGACGCTGTGACCCGCCCCGCAGTCTTTCTCGATCGGGACGGCACGATCATCGAAGACGTCGGGTTTCTCGACGTGATCGACAAACTCGTGCTCTTCCCCTGGAGTGTCGACGCCATCCGTGCATGCAATCGTTCCGGGATGGCCGTCGTGGTCGTGACCAACCAGTCCGGCGTCGCGCGCGGCTATTTCAGCGAAGCGTTCGTTGACGAAGCGCACCGCGTGCTCTCGGCGCGTCTCGCCGCCGGCGGCGCGCGGATCGACGCGTATTACCATTGCCCGCACCATCCGGAGGGCTCCGTCGCCGCGTACGCGCGCCCCTGCGACTGCCGCAAGCCGGCACGCGGCCTCGTCGACTGCGCCGCGCGCGATCTGGATCTGGATCCGCGGCGGTCGTTCGTCGTTGGCGACAAGTGGATCGACGTCGGGCTTGCGCAGGCCGTCGGCGCGCGCGGTATCCTCGTCCGCAGCGGCACCGGCGCCGCCGAGATCCGACGGCGGCCGGACCTGACCGCCGATGCGATTGTCGACAACCTCGCCGCGGCAGTCAGCTGGATTCTTTTGGCGTGAGATGAGATTTCAGATTGCAGATTTCAGATTTCAGATTGGGATTGCACATCGGATTGGAGATTGTGATTGCAGATCCGGATTTGCTGCCCGGTCGGAGTCTCAACCCGGACGTTTCACACGCTGACATCGGCAACGGCAATCGGCCAGCTGAAGCTTGCAATCTGACATCAACGATCTGAAATGCAATCTGCAATCTGAAATGCAATCTGAAATGCAATCTGAAATCTGAAATCTGAAATCTAGAATTCACCATGCTGCTCGCCCGTTCCGTCCACCCGTTGCCTGGCGAAGCCGAACGCAAGGAGCGGCTGCTGGCGCTGGCCGACCATGCGACCAGCCGGCGCATCCTTGTGATCGGCGATCTCATCGCTGACGAGTTCATCTACGGCGAGGTCGCCCGCGTCTCGCGGGAGGCGCCCGTCCTGATCCTGAAGTACGACGCGACGGCACTCGTCGCCGGGGGCGCGGGAAACGCCGCCAACAACGTCTCGGCGCTTGGCGGCCACGCGCGCATCGTCGGACTCGTGGGCGGCGATCTCGAAGGAAAGCGGCTGGTCGCCAGCTTTCACTCCCGCGTGGATCGCGCACACGTGATTCGGACGCGCGGATACCGCACGCCGGTCAAGACCCGCATTCTGGCCGGCGGCATTCACGCCGCACGGCAACAGGTGGTCCGCATCGATCGCGACAGCGATTGGCCGCTCGACGAGCGCGTGAGCGCTGCGCTGATCAGGAAGATCGATCCGGTGCTCGAGGATTGCGATGCCGTGCTGCTGTCCGATTATGGTTCCGGATTGATCACGCCGGCGCTCGCCGACGCCGTCCGCCGCCGTGTGGCGCGGCGGCCGCGGCGGCGGCCGATTCCCGTGTTGATCGACTCGCGATACCGGCTGGTCGACTTTCGCGGCCTGACGGCCTGCACACCGAACGAGTCGGAAGTCGAGGCGGTGTTCGGCATCCACCTGGACGAGGACGCGGAGGCTCTCGAGCGCGCCGGACGAATGCTGCTTCGCCGCACCGGCATGCAGGCGGTGCTGATCACCCGCGGCAGTCGCGGGATGGCGCTGTTCGAGCCGAAGCGACCGACGGTCCACATTCCGATTTTCGGCTCGGACGAGGTCACGGACGTCACCGGCGCGGGCGACACGGTGATCGCGACGTTCGCGCTTGCGCTCGCGGCCGGCGCGTCATTCTATGAAGCGGCGCGGCTGGCGAATTACGCCGGCGGACTGGTGGTCATGAAGCGCGGGACGGCCACGGTGTCGGCCCGCGAGCTCTCGGAGGCCATCCGATCCGATCACGATACGACGCGCGAGCGCTGGTCGCAGCAGGGACCGGCGCAGGGACGGCGCGCGAATCAGGTCGGGTGGGTCGGAGAGGTCGGGTGAGTCGGGGAGGCCAGGGAGGTCGGGTGGGCCTGGTGGGGCAGGCGGGCCTGGTTGGTCGGGGTGGGTCAGGGAGGTCAGGTCGGTCGGGTGGGCTAGCCACGACGATCAACGAGGAATTCCGAAACCCACAGAAAAACCTTTTTGTTCTGCGAGTTCTGCAATTTCTGCGTTGAATGTCGAGCCGTGTGGCAGAGTCAGTTCGTCGGATACGGTCCTGGGAGGTCGGGGAGGTCAGGTCGGTCGAGTGGGTCGGGGAGGTCGGGGAGGTCGGGTGGGCCGGGCCGGTCGGGCGGTCTGGTTGCGTGCGCCGTCACGGCGCGACTCGATGGTGGCTCAGTGATCGTTAGCGAAACAGAGCTGCTGGCGGCCACCGTCCGCGAACGCGCGGCTGGAAAGACGATTGCGCTCGCCAACGGCTGCTTCGACCTGCTGCACGTTGGACACGTGCGGTACCTGCGGGGCGCCGCCGCCGAAGCGGATCGGCTCGTGGTGGCGGTGAACGACGATCGATCGGTCGCCGCATTGAAGGGTGGCGATCGGCCAATTCTTCCCGCCGCGGATCGGGCCGAGCTCGTCGCCGCGGTCCGCGGCGTGGATTACGTTGTCGTGTTCGGCGATCCGACCGTCGAGCGGCTGCTGCGGACGCTCAGGCCCGACGTGCACTGCAAGGGCACGGACTACACCGTCGACAGCGTGCCCGAACGCGCGGTTGTGTCATCGTATGGCGGCCGCATTGCGATCGTCGGCGATCCGAAGGGTCATGCGACCCGCGACCTGGTATCACGGATCCGGGCGACAGTGACGATCGACGATCGACGACCAACGACCAATGACCAACGACCAACGACCAACGACGAATGACCAACGACCAACGACCAATGACCAATGACCAACGACTAAATTGTCTCGCTTCCTGATCGTCCGTCTCGGCGCGCTGGGCGATATCGTCCATGCCATTCCCGTGGCGGCCGCGCTGCGTCACGCCTTTCCGGGCAGCCGGATCGACTGGCTCGTCGCCGCGAAGCATCGCGCGATTCTCGATCTCGTGCCGGTCATCGATCGGCGCCTGGCGATCAACGATCGCGCGTCGGGCTCAGCCGACGATGAGCCGCGCGGCCGGCGCCGGCCCGACGAAAGCGTGTCCCTGCTAGGCATGGTTCGCGAGCTGCGCCGCGCGCGGTACGATGTCGCGATCGATCTCCAGGGGTTGATCAAATCGGCGCTGCTCGCGCGCAGCTCCGGCGCGCAGCGGGTTCTCGGTTTCGCCTCGAGCTACGCGCGGGAGCGTCTCGCGCGGCCGCTCTACACCGACGCATACGATCCTGGCCGCGGCGGCCTCTACCATCGGCGCGAGACTCGTCACGTGGTCGAGATCAACCTCGGGCTGCTCACGATGCTCGGCATCACGGTCGGCGCGCCGCAATTTCCGATTGAGTGCGTCTCGTCACCGGTGGCGCGTGAGGTGCGGGATCGAACCTCTGGCCGGTACGCGCTGCTGAACCCGGGTGCGGCATGGCCGAACAAACGATGGCCGCCGGCGCGACTGGCCGATGTCGCCGTGATGCTCGGCGACCGCCACGGCCTGGCGTCGGTCGTCGTCTGGGGACCGGGAAGTGAGGAGAGCCTCGCCCGCGAGGTGGTCGCGTCTGCGCGTGGCGCGGCGATGCTGGCGCCGCCGACCACGATTGCCGACATCGTAGCGTTGACACGCGGCGCGGCGATCATGGTCTCGGGCGATACCGGTCCCGCACACATCGCATCGGCCGTCGGCACCCCGCTCGTCGGCATCTACGGGCCGACGCGGCCGGCGAGAAATGGACCGCTTTCCGCGCGCGACATCACCGTCTCGCGCGACGCCGTCTGCCGTTGTCATCATCTCCGCCGGTGCACCCAGGATCGCATGTGCCTGCTGGACATCCCGGTCGAGGAAGTCGTAGACGCCGTCGAGCGTCGGCTCGCGCTCGAGCCCAGTCGTGTCTGACGTGAGCGAGGCGCCGCGCCGGCGGGAAGGCCGCCGGCACATCGTCGTTCACGCGCTCGCCCGGTTGCGGGTCACGCTCGGGTTCGTCTTCGGGGCGATCGTGCTGGCGCTGGCGCGGCCGACGCCACGGTCGCTCGTGATCGGCCTCGGCATTGCAGCCGTCGGCGAAGGCATTCGCATCTGGGCTGCGGGCCACTTGAACAAGGCGCGCGAGATCACGACGTCGGGACCGTACCGATGGGTCGCGCATCCGCTGTATGTCGGCTCGTCGGTCATGGGGATCGGCCTCGCCGTTGCGTGTGCCAACCTGACGGCGGCCACGGTGATCGTTGCCTACCTCGTGACGACGCTCACTGCCGCGATGAAGAGTGAAGAGACGTATCTGCGGCGCACGTTCGGCGAGCAGTATGAGCTCTACCGCGATTCGCAGCGAGCACGGCGTGTCGTGAGCACCGCGCGGACGCAGCGCCGGTTCAGTCTGGCGCTGGCGATGACGAATCGCGAGTATCGCGCGGTGACCGGGTTCGTGATCGCGGTGTTGCTGCTCGTGTTGAAGGCAGCGTATAATGGTGTAATATTGCGGATTGAGGAATGCGGATTGCGGATTGAATCGTCGAAAATCCTCATTCCGCAATCCTCAATCCGCAATGGTAAGGGCGGTTAGCTCAGTGGTAGAGCACCGGCTTTACACGCCGGCTGTCACAGGTTCGAATCCTGTACCGCCCACCAGGTGATCGTGAGATTGCAGATTGTAGAGTTCAGATTGCAGATTTCGGTACGGGATGCAGGCTTCGAAATTTAGCTTGATTGTGATTTGAGGACCGGGTTCCGACAAGGAGATTTTGGACAGCGGATTTCAGATGCGGATCTCGATTGTGCAACGTGACAAATCACAATCTGAAGTCTGCACGCAATTCTTCAATCTGAAATCTGCCAGCAATCTGAAATCTGCAATCTGAAATCTGCAATGTCGATCGTCAGAATTAGGGGTCGTAGTTCAGTTGGCTAGAACGCCGGCCTGTCACGCCGGAGGCCGCGGGTTCGAGTCCCGTCGACCCCGCCAACTAAGTCACACTACCGAGACACGTTAGCCGTCTCGGTAGATCCCGTTGCCACCATGTTGCCACGATTCGGGGGGATTCCCGCGGAATCCAGCAGCCGAATCGCGCCCTCGATCGCCGCGGGACTCAGATGCATGTACCGCTGCGTCGTGATCAGATCCTGGTGACCCGCCAGCTCCTGAATCGCGCGTGCGGGCGCGCCGCGCATCGCGAGGTGGGAGCAGAAGGTGTGCCGGAGCCGATGGACGCCGCTCTCGTTGACTCCTGCACGGCGCGCCGCCCGCTCGACAGCATGCTTCACCATATCGGCGGAGAACGTCGTGCTGTCCCGTAAGCAGAGCACTCGGCGTCCACGAAGGTGCCGATGCTCCCGCAGCGCTGTGGCGAGGCGCACGGTCATCGGCACATAGCGAAGTCGACCTCCCTTCGGCACGGTGACGTGGCCCTTCCACTCGGACCGCTGCACGCAGATCTGACGCTTCTGAAGATCCACGTCGGGCCATTCGAGGGCCATCATCTCACCGCATCGGAGACCCGCCTCGCCGCCCAGTAACACGATCAGATAGGCGTTCGCATCCAGGGCTTTCGCTGCCGCGACCAGTCGCTCGAAATCCTCGAAGTCGAAGAA
>QHWF01000709.1 GCA_003222455.1 Acidobacteriota bacterium | reverse complement strand
CCGCAGGGGCGGTCCAGCGCTCCTCGAACGTGGCGCTGTTGGCCGCGCCGGACCAGGCGCCGGCAATCCAGGCGACCTGCGAAATCGTCGCGTGAGCAGGCTGCAGACGCGCCTGCGTCTCGAGATCGACGCCCGCGGCGACGAGTACACTTCCAGCCAGCACCAGACAGGTCTTCATTCTGATCTCCTGAGGAACGGCATCACATTCCCGCCCGTTCGCTAACATTCGAGGTCCGTTCCTCTCCTGTGAGGTTTCCATGAAGAACTGCGTCGTCCTCGCGCTCGTCGTGGCCGGCTCGCTGCTGCAGCCCTTCCCCCTGCGCGCCCAGCAGCCGCAGCCGTTCGTCCGCGATCCGAAGGTCGCGATCGACGAAGACTATACGAAGAAGATCAGAGAGTACACGACGCAGCCGTTCTTCACCTCGCCGCTCGTGGACTATCTGCCCGCTTCGAAGACCGTGCCGACGCCGAAGGCGGTGCTTGGCGATATCGCCGGCGCACCCGGCCGGCTGCCCTATGCCGAAGAGGTCTACCAGTACATGCGCATGCTCGAGAAAGCGAGCCCGCGCGTCAAGGTCTACTCGATCGGCCGGACGGAAGAAAACCGGGAGATGATCGCCGTGGCGGTCACGTCGGAAGCGAACATGGCGCGGCTCCAGCAGAACGGCGAGCGGCTCGCGAAGCTGGCCGATCCGCGCGTCATCGCCATGGACGACGGCCAGGCGGAGAAGCTGATGGAGGGAACGGTGCCGGTGTACTACATCACCGGCACGATTCACTCGCCGGAAACCGGATCACCGACCGCGCTGATGGAGCTGGCCTATCGTCTGGCCGTCGACGACCACGAATACATCCGCTCGATCAGGAACAACCTGATCACGCTCATCACGCCCGTCGTCGAGGTCGACGGCCGCGACAAGATGGTCGACGTGTACAGGTGGCACCTGGCGCACCCCGGCCGGAACTGGCAGCCGCTCGTCTACTGGGGCAAGTATGTCGCGCACGACAACAACCGCGACGCGATGGGCGTCACGCTGAAGCTGACCGAAAACGTCCTCAGGGCCTACATGCAGTGGCATCCGCAAGTGCTGCACGACCTGCACGAATCGGTGCCGTACCTGTACGACAACACCGTCGGCGACGGTCCGTACAACGCATGGATCGATCCGATCCTCGCCGACGAGTGGGAAATGATCGGATGGCACAACGTGTCGGAGATGACGAAGTTCGGCATGCCCGGCGTCTTCACGCACGGCAACTTCGATACCTGGTCGCCCGGCTACCTGATGTTCATCGCCGCGCTGCACAACGGCATCAGCCGATTGTACGAAACCTTCGGGAACGCCGGCGCCGACACCGTCGAACGGACGCTGTCGCCCAACGAGTACGCGCGCACGTGGTACAAGCAGAACCCGCCGCTCGCGAAAACGGTGTGGTCGCAGCGAAACAACAACAATTACGAGCAGACCGGATTGCTGACCTCACTCCACTACTTCGCGGCGAACGGCCGCCTGTTTCTGCGCAATTTCTATCTCAAGAGCAAGCGCTCCATTCTCAAGGCCAGGACCGAAGGGCCGGCTGCCTACGTGCTGCCGGGTGACGATCCCCGTCCCGGCGCGCAGACGGAGCTGCTGCGCGTCCTGCAGAAACAAGGGGTGGAAATCGTGCGCGCGACCGCGGAATTCACCGTCATGCTTCCGGCGAAGAAAGCGACTCCGCGCCCGCGTACCACAGATGACGCGCAGGACAGGCGGGATGGGCAGGACAGGCGGGATGGCCAGGACAGGCGGGACGGGCAGGACAGGCGGGATGGGCAGGACGGGCGCGACAAGCCCACGACGCGAACGTTTCCGCCGGGATCGTTCATCGTCCGCATGGATCAGCCGTATAGCCGGATTGCCGATTCGCTGCTCGATTATCAGTACTGGAGCCCGAACGATCCGCAACGGACGCCCTACGACGATACCGGATGGACATTTCCAGAGCTGTTCAACGTGCAGGCCGTCCGCGTCCTCGATGCGACGGTGCTCGACGCGCCGGCCGAAAAGGTCTCGGATGGCCGCGCGAAAGGCACGCTCATTGCGGATCGCGGATTGCGGAATGCGGATTCGGGCAATGGGGATTCGGAGAATGCCGGCTCCCAATCCGCAGTCCGCACTCCGCAATCCGCAATGACGACGTTTCTCGTCAATCACAACGCCGACGTTGCGCTCGTCACGCTGCGTTACCGGTTCAAAGATGCCGCGATCGACGCGGCAGAAGAACCGTTCGACGCGGCGGGCAGGAAGTTCGCGCGTGGATCGTTCATCGTGAAGAACGTCTCCAGCGCCGACATGCAGACGGCGGCGGCCGATCTGGGTCTGCAGGTGACGGCGGTTCCATCGGCGCCGTCTGTGAAAACACATCCGGTCCGCGCCGCGCGCGTGGCTGTGCTCCATACATGGGTCACCACCCAGACCGAGGGATGGTGGCGACAGGCGTTCGATCTGGCAAAAGTGCCGTTCACCTACATCAGCACCCAGGATGTCGCGAAAGACGACAACCTGAACGCGAGATTCGACGTTGTCGTCTTTCCGCCGGTGGGCCGCAGCACCGACGTCATCGTGAACGGCATGCCGATGTGGGGCAATCCATTGCCGTGGAAGAAGACCGGGGAAACGCCCAACCTCGGATCCGAAGACGAAACCGACGACATGCGGCCGGGACTCGGCTGGGTCGGCGTGGCGCACCTGCAGGATTTCGTCCGCAGAGGCGGACTGCTCATCACGGTAATGGACACGGCGGATCTGGCGATAACGGCCGGACTCGCGCCGGGCGTGACGATTGCGCCTCGCCAGCGGCTGCGGATCGTTGGCAGCGTGATCCGGTCGAAGATGGTGGATGCGACAAGCCCGATCGCCTACGGCTATAACGACAACCTGGCGGTCTGGTGCGACAACGGTCCGATCTTCAACATGTCGAACGTTCTCGGGGGACGCGCCGGGCGGCGGCTCGGCGGTGACGAAACAACCCGGCCGACCGGACGCGGAACGGCTGATGATCCGGACGTTCCGCAGGGACGAGCCGGCGCTGAGATCCCGGACGAGCCGCGCGTTGAGGCCTGGCAGGCGGCGCCGGTCACCGACGAGCAGCTGCGCAACGGGATCAATGTCATCCCGCCCCAGGCGCGCCCACGCGTGGTTCTGCGATACGCCGACTCGCGCGATCTGCTGGTGTCCGGTCTGGTCGAGAACGGCAGCGAGATCGCGCAGCACGCCGCGGTCGTCGATGCGACTTTGGATAAAGGACACGTCGTCGCCTTCTCGAACAACCCGATCTGGCGCGGCGAAACTCTGGGCAGCTACTTCCTGGTCTTCAA
>QHWF01000708.1 GCA_003222455.1 Acidobacteriota bacterium | reverse complement strand
TCGGCGTGTCGCTACCGGCGGAGCTTGTCGCATTTGCTGACGAGACGGCCAGGCGAAGAGGCACATCGCGCTCCGTGCTGCTGGCCAACCTGCTGGAAGCCGAGCGCGTGCGTCAGCAGATCCAGCGCTACCTCGATCGCCATGGCTGGGACGTGGCCGATGACGAGGCCGCCTGGCGCAAGTACCAACGCCGCCGAATGGCGACGGAGTACCGTGACGATGAATGGTGAGGCGCTGCCTCGCCGGGGTGAGGTCTGGTGGGTGCGGGTGGACAAACGACGGCCTGCGGTGGTTGTGCAGACGGACAAGGTCCGTGAACCTCGAGTGCAAACGTTTCTGGTCGTACCGCTCACGAGCCGTCTTCATCTGGTGGACCTGCCCGGCAATGTTCGACTGGATCGGCGCGAGACGGGGCTGCCAAAAACCTCGGTCGCCAATGTCTACGACGTGCAGAAGGTGCTCAGGGCCGACTTCGTGGAACGCCTGAGCGCGCTATCCAGTGACCGGCTGTCTTCCGTCTCCGATGGCCTGCGGCTCGTGCTCGATCTGTCCTGAATGCCATACATCACAATTGATGTCCGCGCAGGTAAGGCGAACTGGCCGGGCGGTTTATCGACCTGCCTCAGTCGCGTTCCGAAAGCGGCACCCATTTTCGATCACGCGGGCCGGCGTACTGCGACTGCGGCCGGATGATGCGGTTCGCGCTTCGTTGCTCGAGCGCGTGAGCGATCCATCCGCTCACCCGGCTGATCGCGAATGTCGGCGTAAAAAGAGGCACCTCGAGTCCGAGACCGTGAAGAAGGAGCGCGGTATAGAACTCGACGTTCGTCTGAAGCCGGCGCCCCGGTTTGTACTCCGCGAGCAGGCGGATCGCGGTGGCTTCGACCGAGCGCGCGAGGGTGTAGAGCGACATGTCGCCGCCCCGCGTGTACATCCGTTCCGCGGCAAGCGCGAGCACCTCGGCCCGCGGGTCGCGGACCTTGTAGACGCGGTGGCCGAATCCCATCAGCTTTTCACCGGCCTCGATCTTCCGGCGCAGCATGGTCTCCGCGTGCGACGCGTCTCCAATCTCGAACACCATGTCGAGCGCCGGTCCGGGCGCTCCCCCATGCAACGGTCCCTTCAACGCGCCGAGTGCACCGACAACGGACGACACCAGATCCGATCCGGTCGACGTGATCACACGGGCGGTGAACGTGGAGGCGTTGAGTCCGTGGTCGATCACGGTGTTGAGATACGTCTCGAGCGCCCGCACCCGCTCCGGATCGGGCGCCTCCCCGCTCAGCATGTACAGGAAGTTCGCCGCGTGGCCGAGATTGCCGCGCGGCACGACCGGTTCAGCGCCACGGCGCAACCGCCAGAACGCGGCGACGATGGTCGGAAACCGGGCCACGATCGCGCACGCGTCGTCGGATGTCATGGAGATCGTGCCGGCCGCAATCCGGAGCGCGTCCATCGGCTCGAGCCGCGCGTCCACGCAGTCGCGCAGCAACGAGACCGTGGCCGGCGGCAAGGCACGCGCCGCGGCGAGCGCGGCGCGGAACGCCTCGAGCTGGCGCGCGGCAGGCAGGTCGCCGTGCCAGAGCAGCCAGGTGGTCTCCTCGAACGTCGCGTGCTCGGCCAGGTCGCCGACCGGAAAGCCCGCAATGATCAGCTCGCCCCGTTCACCGTCGACGTGGCTCAGGCGCGTGACGGCGGCCACCACGTCGTCCAGACCGCTGTTGACCACGATCGAAACGTACCGCTAATGTATGATCATGTCAACATTGATTAATCAATCAATATGAGCAGCGATCACGGATGGATCAGCGCGGCTGACGCGTCCCGCGTCTTGCGGGTGAGCCGGGCCACGCTGTACGCCTATGTCAGCCGCGGATATGTTCGATCACAGGCGCTGCCGGGGTCGTCGCGCGAGCGCCGCTATTCAGGTGACGACGTCGAACGGCTGCGGCGCCGGACCGAGGAGCGTCGCGATCCGGACAAGGCCGCCGCCCGCGCGCTCCAGTGGGGGCTGCCGATCCTGGAGTCGTCGATCACCCTCATCGACGGTCACAGGCTGTACTACCGCGGCTACGACGCGGTGGTCCTGGCGCGCTCGCGATCGCTGGAGGACGTCGCGTCGTTGATCTGGAGCGGACGGTTCGACGGGGCGTTCTCGGCCGCGCCGCCCCACCGGGGATCGGCGGCAGGTCCGCCGGATGACGATTTCCCGTTCGTAGCGCGCGCACAGTCGATGCTTGCCGCCGCGTCGGCACGGGATCCCCTGGCCTTCGATCTTCGCGCGACCGGGGTTGCCCTCACCGGCTGGCGGATTCTGAATCTGCTGACTCGAACCGCCACGCGGTCGGACGCGGTGGTCGGGACCATCGATCAGACCCTGGCGGCGGCGTGGAGCGCGAGCGCCCGCGGCGTGGACCTCCTGCGCAGCGCGCTCATCTTGTGCGCCGATCACGAACTGAATGTGTCGTCCTTCACGGCGCGCTGCGTCGCCTCGGCCGGGTCGAATCCGTACGCCGTGGTGATGGCCGGGCTCGCGGCCCTCGAAGGGACGAGACACGGCGGGGTCAGCGCGCGCGTCGAGTCGATGTTGGAATCGATGCGCCGCGCGCGGCACCTGCCGGCGGCGTTCGGCGAGCGGCTGCGCCGCGGCGAGACCATCGATGGGTTCGGGCATCCGTTGTATCGCAATGGTGATCCGCGCGCCGCCGCGCTGCTCGACCTGCTGCGCGATCGCTATGCCAAGTCGGCTGAGCTCGCATTCGTTCTCGACGTCGCCGGGGCGGC
>QHWF01000707.1 GCA_003222455.1 Acidobacteriota bacterium | reverse complement strand
GATAGGCGCACCAAGACAGGTGCTCCTTGACTCGTTCAAGGAGCCCTGTCTGGATCAACACGCGCCTGAACAGGGACTGAGTCCGATCCAATTCCGCTTAGGGCGACTCAGCGAAGATGTCGTGCGTAAAGCCTCGCTGGTCGAACAGGTACTGGCGCGACTCGACAACCAGCTTCCGCAATTTCTTGAGATTCACGTCCACCAGCTTGCCCCGCCACTTCCTGACCTGGCCCGCAATGAAAACGGTATCGACGTTCCCGGCGTGCGCCTGCTGCACAACGGTGTCGAAGGCGTGGCCGAGCGGCATCGTATTGAGGTCCTCCGCGCGAATGAGGACGATGTCCGCCTCTTTTCCTGGCGTCAACGTGCCCACCTTGTGTAGCAGACCGGCGTTTTCCACGCCGCGTACCGTCGCGAACTCGAGGATGTCTTGCACCCTGACCGGCGCGGGCGCGTTCGGGAGGCCCTTGAAGATTCCGTTTCGTCGTACTCCACGCTGGAAAAAGAAGACCACCCGCATCTCAGTGAACATGTCGGTGCTATAGCTGGTCTCGTTGTCGACGCTCAGACCCGGCCGCATGCCGTGATCGAGCGCGCCTTGGAGCGCCGGTATCCCCTCGCTCAGCCCATATTGCGGGTCGGACCTCGGACAGACGTTGACCGTCGCACCGGCCGCGCGAATGAGCTGCCAGTTGAGGTCGGGTGTGCCGCCCATGTGGTTGAACGTGTGGCGATTGTCCAACAGCCCCAGAGCGGCCACGCCCGGTAGCAGCGTTCCACCCCCTCCCTCGGTGGTGACCCACAGGCCGAGCTGCCGGGCGAAGCGCCAGTTTGCCTCGTTCACAGGGGAGAACATCCGCAGGGTCACCAGCTGGTCGTCCGAGCTGAAGTAGGTCCTCTGAATCCGAATGAGGTCCTGGGGCCACTGGTGGTCCCAGTCTCCGAACTGCGGAGCACCGGAGGCGTGGACGGCCCGGATGCCGGAATCGAACAACGCCTGAATCGCCGCGTCGGAGTGCGCGGATGTGCGCGAGTTGTGCGAGTTGTCGATGATGCAGGTGATGCCCGCGTCGATGCAACCGAGCGCGGTGGCGAGATTGCCGACGTAGATGTCGTGGGGTCGGTAAAAGGGGCCGAACCCCTGATGCGTATAAGCGTTATAGTCGGCGATGGTGACGGCGTTGGGGTTGAGTCCCCGAAGCTGACCTTCCCAGGAGTGCCGGTGCGGGTCGGCGAAACCCGGGATCAGGATCATGTCCGTGGCGTCGATGCGCTGACCTTCGGCTTCGATGTTCGGCCCGACCGCGAGGATTTTCTTCCCTTCGATCAGCACGTCCCCCGTGACAAAGTTGCCGACCCGCGGGTCCATGCTGATGATCGTCCCGCCCTTGAGGAGGATACGGTGCTTGGGATCCTTCCTGGCGCGCTTGAGGCGATCGAGCGTCTCGTCGTCGTCCTCCCGGTCCTCGGCCTCGGATGGCGGCCGCGGGAGCGCCGCGGCACCGGCTACGAGCCCCGCTCCCAGTTTGAGGAACTCCCGCCGCGAGGCATCTCCTGGCACGGACTCACTTCCTTTGAGCAGACTCGTACCAGGCGCTACCGGAGTCGAAGTGCGTTTTCGCATGGTCACCCCTCTGCGTGAAAGGGTACCGGTGACGCCAAAAAATATAGGCCCGCGGCACTCGGGATCTGTCGGGGATGTGGATGCGCCTGCTCGCTCTACCGCTTGGTCGTTTCAACCGCTTTCTGTTCCAGCCTGAGCTGCGCCGCTCGCGCACAACCCTGCGTCACCTGGAAATAGCGCTGGACCCAATCGGCCCCGATCTCGTAGGGATGCGCCCCGCTGCCGCGGCCGGCCAGCATTCTGTTCTTGTTGACCGCATTGTCGAACTCCGAGTGGTTCGCCAGGAGGACAGTCGAGCGAGTGGCGGCAGCCCTCTCGGCCATCTTCTGCTGCGAGTCGATATAGATCTGGAAGTTCTTGATGCCCGGATCCGGCGTGTTGTTCACGAAATTGAATGCCGTGCCGCCCGAATAGGCCACGTTGACCGGCCTGCCGCGGTCCAATACGGTAAAGGTGTACGACAGCGTGCCCGGCGTGTGGCCCGGGGTAAGCCAGATGGTCACGCTCGTAGTGCCGAGCGTCACCTTCATGCCGTCGGTGGCGACAATGTCGCGTTTCGGCGCCATGGTCTTGTACCGGTTCGGATACTTCGCCACCGAATCCCAGTCGGGCCCGCCCATGACGACGTGGGCGCCGTACCGAGCCTGTAGCATCTCGGCGCCCCCGATATGATCGGAATGAGCGTGGGAGATGAGGACATACTTGATGTTCTTTGGATCGAGACCGACCTTTTGCATCCCGCCCACGATCAGTTCCTCGGAGTTGTAGGGAAAGATCGTGTCGATGAGAATGATCCCCTCGCTCGTCGTCAAAGCCCACGCCGAGTGAACCTGACCGCCGACGAAGTAGAGGTTGTCGAAGACCTTCGCGGGTTCGGCGTACCAGCTTTCCCGCGCCGGCGCACTCGCCGGGTTCGTAACGTAGCCTGGCACGGCGTCGTTGCTGTCTTCGCCACCGCTTTGAGGCAACAGGCACGTTCGGACGAGGGCACCGAGAAACTCGAACCCGGCCGCAGTCTTGGCAGACTGGAGCGCGGTCCGGATCTCCGCCTCAAAGTCTCTTTTGACCGAAGCCGGCTGTGCGAACAAACTGCTGGCGATAAGCCCCATAACAACAGCAAGCGTTGCGCCGACTCCAGCGTGTCGTGATTTCACAACGTCCCCCAACGTAAGATGAGCGCCATGAATTTTTGGTTGCGGCCGATGCCGAGCGGCGAAGGCTTCTTTTCCTTGTCAGGTATTCTGACATGGCTG
>QHWF01000706.1 GCA_003222455.1 Acidobacteriota bacterium | reverse complement strand
CGTCATGATGCAGATTCCGATCGGCCTCGAAGGCGACCACGAAGGCATCGTCGATCTCATCGAAATGAAGGCGCACTACTTCGACGGCGCCAATGGGGATATCCGGCGCGTGGAGGAAATTCCCGCGTCGCTTCGCAAGCAGGCGGAAGAGAAGCGCGGGGAAATGCTCGACGCCGTCTCGATGTATTCCGACGAGCTCATGGAGGCGCTTCTCGAGGACAGGGCGACTCCCGAACTGATCCATGAAGCGATCCGCAAGGGTACGATCTCCCTCGATCTGACCCCTGTCTTTCTCGGTTCGGCATACAAGAACAAGGCCGTGCAGCCGCTGCTCGACGCGGTGACGCGCTACCTGCCGAGTCCGGCCGAGGTCGTCAACGAAGCGCTCGATATTTCCAAGGGCGAGGAGAAAGTCACTCTCAAGTCCAACCTCGACGCGCCGTTCGTCGCCCTCGCGTTCAAGCTCGAGGATGCGCGCTTCGGCCAGCTGACCTACATTCGCATCTACCAGGGGCAGCTGCGGAAGGGGGACACGATCGTCAACGGCCGCACCGGGCGCAACGTGCGGGTCGGCCGGCTCGTGCGGATGCACTCGGACGAAATGGAAGACATCCAGGACGCCGCCTCGGGCGACATCGTCGCCCTGTTCGGTATCGACTGCGCCTCGGGCGACACGTTCACCTCCGAGAAGATCCGCTACTCGATGACCTCGATGCACGTGCCCGAACCGGTCATTCACCTGCGCATTAAGGCGAAGGACAAGAAGGCGCAGGCGAACTTCGCGAAGGCGCTGCAGCGATTCACGAAGGAAGACCCGACTTTCCACGCGCGCGTCGACGAGGAATCTGCCGAGACGATCATCTCCGGCATGGGAGAGCTTCACCTGGATGTCTACGTCGAACGAATGAAGCGCGAATACGGCGCCGAGGTCGAAACAGGCGCTCCCCAGGTCGCCTACCGCGAAGCGATCTCCCGCAAGGCGGAGTTCAACCACACGCACAGAAAGCAGACCGGCGGTTCGGGACAGTACGGACGAGTCGCAGGGTACGTCGAGCCGATGGAGGAGGGGGATTTCGAATTCGTCGACGAGATCCACGGCGGCTCGATTCCCAAGGAGTTTATTGGCGCGGTCGAGAAGGGCTTCAAGTCGATGATGTCGAAGGGGCGCCTGATCGGGTTTCCGGTCACCGGGTTTCGCGTCGTGATCAACGACGGAGCCTCGCACGCGGTCGACTCGTCGGACAACGCGTTTCAGGCAGCCGCGCGCGGCGCTTTCCGGTCGGTCTACTCGTCGGCGAGGCCGCAGATTCTTGAGCCGATCATGAAGGTTTCGGTGGAAGGGCCGCTCGAATTCCAGGGGGCCTTCGTGCGCACCATCATGCAGCGCCGGGGGATCATCATCGGAACGACCGACGAAGAAGGGTTTGTCCGGGTCGATACCGAGGTGCCGCTGGCGGAAATGTTTGGTTATTCGACCGATCTCCGGTCGTCCTCCCAGGGGAAGGCCGAATACACAATGGAGTTCTCACGCTATGCCCCGGTTCCGGCGGAGGTTCATCTGGAGCTGGTCAAGAAGTACGGCACCGGCTTGGTCCCCGAGGATGAGGAGTAGACGAAGAGTAGGCGAGGAGTACAGACATGTATCGCAAGGAACTCAACGAACGTAGCCCGCTGCGATTGTTCGAACACTCGATCAACGGCGGACTTGGCCGCGGGAACATCGGAGTCGTCGTTGCCCGCCATGGCATCGGCAAAACCGCCTTTCTCGTCGGGATCGCTCTTGACGAGGCAATGCGCGGGCGAAAGGCCCTGCACGTCTCGCTCGACAAGACCGTCGATCACCTGCGAGAGTTTTACGACGAGATCTTCATGGACCTTGCCCATTCCGCGCACCTCGAGGACCTTCCCGCCGAGCGGCTCGAGATGGAGCGCAACCGTATAATCCACACTTATGCGGGCAAGTCGTTCACCATCCAGAAGCTGCGCCACTCGATCGACTTCCTGAGAGAGTATGCCCGCTTCAACCCGGCCTGCCTGATCCTCGAGGGCTTCGACTTCGAGCGGGCGACGGTGGCGGACATGAAGGAGTTCCGGCAACTCGCCGTGGAGTTCGACGTCGAGATGTGGATGTCCGCCATAACGCACCGCGGCGTCCCTTCGAATGAGCACGGCATCCCCGAACCGGTCGCGAAGCTCGCTTCCGCGATCGCGGTCATCGTCCAGATGGCGGACCGCAGCGATGGAGTGCAACTGTCTCTCCTGAAAGATCACGACAATCCAAATGTCGCGAAGCTGACGCTCGCCCTCGATCCCTCGACGATGCTGCTCGTCAAGAAGTAGACGGGGAACGGAACACAAGAGGCACAAGAAAAGAACACAAGAGGCACAAGACGAACAGAAGAACCTCCAATTTGAATTCCTTCTTGTGCCTTTTGTGCCTCTTGTGTTCCGTTCCCGATTCTGTTGGGGCAAAGCCGTTCGAGTCCGAATTGCAAGGTTCGGTAACTTCTTCTATGCTCCTGTCCAACATCTCAAGATGTCGCCGCACAGGAGGCAGACGCAGTGTTCAAATATCTCCATCGTGATTCCGGCCTGAGCCATGCCGCATTTTTGCTGGGTCTTCTTGCTGCGAGCCTCACCGCTGGCGCGCAACGGCAGCCTGCGGCCGGGTTTCGTCTACAGGACGCCGGCATTGCCGACATTCAGCAGTCGATCCTGACGTCTCAGATCACTACTGTCGGCCTCGTCGAGCTTTATCTAAAGCGCATCAAGACCTACAACGGCACCTGCGTGAACGAGCCGCTGGGCATTCTCGGACCGATCACGACGATTCCACATGCGAGACAGATTAACGCGCTCTCGACGCTCAATCTGCGGCCGTCAACGCGTAAGGCGTGGGGTTTCGATGCGCGTAAGGCGCGCAGCATGACGGACACGGTCGATGCCGACCCGAACATGCCGGATGCGCTGGAGGTGGCGACGGAGCAGGATCGGCAATTCAAGCAGACCGGCAGGCTCGTTGGGCCCCTACATGGCGTCGTCATGGCAATCAAAGACCAGTACGACACCTTCGATCTGCGCACAACTTCCGGCGCCGACGCGCAGTACGCGAACGACCGGCCGCCGGACGATGCCACCTTCGTCAGGCG
>QHWF01000705.1 GCA_003222455.1 Acidobacteriota bacterium | reverse complement strand
CCCGCAGGAAGACGTCGACTCAGACCGCGTGCGTGCCTGCTTCCTGTGCCTTCCACACGTGGCAGTACACACGTCGCCAATTCTCGCCCAGCACCTTGCGGACCGTGTGCTCATCGTATCCGCGCCGCAGCATGGCTTCAGCGACGGCCGGGAGCTCCGACTGATGCATGAAGCCCGCGATATTGTGGGTCGCGTAGGTCATACCCTGGCTGACCTCGGGGTACAGCCGGCCGGTGACGGCCCGCCACCACACACCGTCGGTGGGATCCATGAAGATGTCGGTTCCAATGGCGACGTGGTCGGGCCCGACCAGAGTCAGCGCGTAATCCATCTGCCTGAAATACTCGTCGAGTCCGGGATGCCGCCCTTCGCGTGTATCGCCGACGAACGCCGAAAAGGTCGCCAGGCCGACGACGCCGCCCTTCGCGGCGCAGGCACGAATCTGATCGTCGGAGATGTTCCTGGGGTTCTCCTGCAGGGCCCGCGGATTCGAATGCGAGAAGATGACCGGTGCCTGCGACCGCTCGATGGCTTCGAGACTGGCCCGCGCTCCCACATGACTGAGATCGATCACCATGCCTATCCGGTTCATCTCCTGAACGGCCTGCACGCCCAGGCTGGTGAGCCCGCCGTTGGAGGCTTCGAGGCAACCCGCTGCGAGGGCGTTCCCCTCGTTGTAGGTGAGTTGAATGATCCGTACGCCGAGCCGGTGGAACACGCGGACCAGGTGCGGGTTGCGCCCGAGGGGACTGCCGCCCTGAAATCCCAGGATAATCCCGAGCTTGCGCTCGCGCTTGGCGCGGTTCAAATCGTCATCGCGTTCGACGAGCAGCGTGCAGTCGGGAAACTGTTCGAGCAGCCAGTAGAACTGGATGATTTTGTTGATGGCCGTGAGCGTCTCGTCGCTGTGACTCGCGACGGTCCAGTTGCAGCCAGTGATGCCGGCGGCGAGCAGTTCATGCACGACCCGGCCGGAGGGCGGAGCGACCACCAGGCCGTCGATGACGAGACTCGCGCGATAGATCTCGGGTCCAGGGGCTGCGGTCGCGGGGGTGTCGCGTGGGTGCTGAGGCATATCGCGCGGGAACAGCCTGCGCGGAACAGCGGCGCGAGCTTGTCCGAGCGCCGTCAGCGTTGTCAAGCACAAATCAGGTTGACAGCGAAATGGCCTTCCGCTAGTTATCGAAGCCATCACATTCACCACTCGCCCGTTGCCCGTCCAACCCTCGCCTCAACTCGGCCGCTACCGGTGGCTCCTCTGTTTTCTGCTGTTCGTGATCACGGTGAACAACTACATGGATCGGCAAATGTTGTCGATCGCGGCGCCGGCGATCTCCGCCGAGTACAACTTCAGTAGCAGCGACATCGCGGTGATCGCGAATGCCTTCCTCGTCGCCTACACGGTCGGACAATTGTTCGCCGGCATGTTCGTCGATCGAGTCGGAGCGAGGACTGGCATGACGCTCGCCGTGCTCTCCTGGAGTGGCATGACGCTCCTCACGCCGTTCGGCCGCGGTGTCATTCAGTTCAGCGGCGTCCGGTTCCTGCTCGGCCTTTCCGAATCGGTGAATTATCCCGCCGGGGTGAAGGTTTGTGCCGAATGGTTTCCGCCGAAGGAACGCGCGACCGCCGTCGGCTTCTTTCAGAGCGGGTCGGCGATCGGCGCCATCTTGACGCCGGTGATCGCCGCCTCGCTCATCGTCGCCTTCGGATGGCGCGCGGCCTTCGTTCTGGTCGCCTGCCCCGGCCTGATGTGGACGCCTTTCTGGCTCAAGTATTACGCGCCGGTCGAGCGAAGTACGCGAGTGAGCGACAAGGAACGAAGCTACATCCTGGCACACCGTGGAGAGCAGGCCAGCGTGGCACCGGGGCAGCGAATCGCATGGTCGTTCTTTCTGCAAGAGCGGCTGGTTCTGGCGGTCGCGCTCTCCCGTTTCCTCGAAGAGCCGTCCGGATGGTTCTATTTCACCTGGTTGCCCATTTATCTGAAGAACTACCGCGACGTGTCGCTGATCAACATCGGCTTTCTGTTGATTATTCCGTTCGTGACCCTGGACGTCGGGAAGGTGGGCGGCGGCTGGATGTCGTCGCGTCTCATGAAACAGGGATGGACGTTGGACCGCGCACGAAAAGTCGTCATGCTGATCAGCGCCGTCTCAATGGCGGCGAGCCTGCCTGCGATCGTTGCGCCGACGCCGCTGGGATTCGTTCTGTTCATCAGCCTTGCGACTTTCGGGCATGGCAGCTGGGCAACCACCACCCAGACGATTCCGGGAGACATCGTCGCGCCACGCTTCGTCGGGACTGTGTACGGAATCACCGCGTTCGGCGGTGGCATCGGCGCAATCATCTTCACGTATGTCACGGGAAAACTGGTGGACACCTACGGTTCTTTCACAGGTCCGTTCGTGATCGCCGCCGTTTTGCCGCTGGTTGCGTACGCCGCCTTTGCCTGGGTGGCCGGGCAGATCAGACCGGTGCAATTCGCGGAGGCAGCGGCGACGCATGGATCACGCTCTTGATCCAGAGCTGTATTAGAATCTGATACAGCATGAGGGAGACTGTTACCATCAGCTTGCCTCGAGCAATCCGGCGCGAGCTCGATAGGATTGCCAAAGAAGAGGGTATCTCTCGCAGCGACGTTCTTCGCCAGTCGTTGGAGGATTTCCTCTTCGTGCGCCGGTTTCGACAGCTACGGCA
>QHWF01000127.1 GCA_003222455.1 Acidobacteriota bacterium | reverse complement strand
GCTGCCGCGATGCAAGGGGGCGAAAGCGGCGCGGCCATCATCCCGGGCCACAGCGAACAAAGCCTGATGGTTCGGCGACTGCTCGGACTCGACGGTCAGAGCCGGATGCCGAAGACCGGCGATCCGCTGTCCGAGGCTCAGATCGCGCTGATTCGCGCATGGATCGACCAGGGCGCCCCGTGGCCGGAAAGTCGTCTGACAGCGAGCGCTTCGGCTCAAAGTGGCCCGGAGCATTCACAGCATTGGGCTTACCGATCGCCGACGCGTCCGCCACTGCCCGCCGTGGGTCACCCCGCATGGGTCCGCACGCCGATCGATCGCTTCGTTCTCGCGCGACTCGAGAAGGAAGGCCTCGCTCCGTCGCCCGAGGCGCCTCTCGAGATGCTGGTGCGCCGTGTCTCGCTCGATCTGATCGGCCTGCCGCCGTCGCCGCAGGAAGTCGACGAGGTGGCGGCCGACGCCGCGCGCGACGGCATCGACGCCGCGTATGCGCGGCTCGTGGATCGTCTCCTCGCCTCGCCGCATTACGGCGAACGATGGGCGCGGCCGTGGCTCGATCTCGCGCGCTACGCCGACTCGCACGGGTTCGAAAAAGATCTGCCGCGCGTGATGTGGAAGTATCGAGACTGGGTGATCGACGCGCTCAATCGCGACATGCCGTTCGATCGCTTCACGATCGAGCAGATCGCCGGCGATATGCTGCCGGACGCGACGCCGGAGCAGGTCGTCGCGAGCGGATTCCACCGCAACGCGATGACGAACGAGGAAGGGGGCATCGATCCGGAAGAGGCCCACTACGAGGTGCTCGTCGATCGCGTCAACACGACCGCCACCGTCTGGCTCGGCACGACGCTGGGCTGCGCGCAGTGCCACAACCACAAGTACGATCCCTTCAGCCAGAAGGATTACTACCGGCTGATGGCGTTCTTCGGCAACAGCGACTATCAGGTCCGCACGTTCGGAGACGGCACCAGGTTCTTCGAGGCGGCCATCGATCTGCCGACGCCTGAACAGGCCGTCAAACGCAAGACGATTCAGGCCCAGATCGATCGGCTGAATCAAGAGATGATGACCGTGACGCCCGCCCTCGAACGGGACCAGGCCGAGTGGGAGCAGGCGATGCGACTCGAGGCGTCTTCGCAATGGACAGTCCTGACGCCGACGAGCCTCTCGGCAACCGGCGGCGTGAACTTGACGGCGGCCCCCGACGGGTCGGTGATGGCCGCCGGCGCAAATCCTGGTGAGACCATCTACACCGTCGAGGCCATTGCGAAGTTGCCACGCGTCACCGCGATTCGCCTCGAGGCGCTGCCGGATCCGTCACTGCCAAAAGGCGGCCCGGGGCGCGACCCGTACGGCAACTTCCAGTTGAATGGATTTGAAGTTGAAGCTGGGGACATCCATCCGGCATTCAACGCGATCGCGGCAGACGACTCGGCCGGCGGCGTGAGCCTCGACACGTTCTTTCCCAGGACGCTCGCGCGCGACGCGCACGCGCCGAGAGGCTGGCGCATCGATGCAAGCCGTCAGGAAACACGGCTGCCCCGGCAAATCGTCTTCACGTTCGATCGTCCATGGACGCCGCCGGGCCCGGCGGGCCGCCTTCGCGCAGCTTCGGCGAGCCTCGCCGCAGCTCGCGGGAACACCTTGACGCGAGCGGAGGCGGGCCAGCTGCGCATTCGCCTGAAGCATCAAGGAGCCGCCGTCGGACAATCCCTCGGCCGGTTCCGCCTGTCGGTCACCGCGAGCGACACTCCGGAGCGCATCGTCGAAATCCCGGCGAGGCTCCGGCCGCTCCTCGCCATCGCCGCGGCGGATCGCACGGACCAGCAGCGAAAGGACCTGGCGGCGTTCTATCGCACCGTTGCGGAATCGTTGAAGCCGTCACGAGATCGGGTGGCCGATCTGGAGAAAGCGCTGAAAGCGCTCGGCATCCCCACCGCACTCGTGATGCGCGAGCGGGTTTCAGCCGAGCCGCCATCGGCGTTCGTGCGCCGTCGCGGCAGCTTCATGGACAAAGGCGAGCAGGTCTACGCCGGGGTGCCGGCGGTTCTGCCTCCACTCCGCGACGACCAGACGCCGAACCGGCTCGGACTGGCGCAGTGGCTCGTGGACGAACGCAACCCGCTGACGGCGCGGGTCGCGGTGAACCGGGCATGGGAACAGTTCTTCGGCCGCGGCATCGTCGAAACCAGCGAGGACCTGGGCACGCAGGGCGCACCGCCGTCGCATCCGGAGCTTCTCGACTGGCTCGCCACCGAACTGGTCCGCAGCGGATGGCGGATGAAGGCGCTCCACAAACTGATCGTCACATCGGCGGCATATCGGCAGTCGTCCACTGTACCGCCGGCGCTCGTGGAACGCGATCCGTACAATCGTCTGCTCGCGCGCGGATCGCGTGTCCGGATGGAAGCCGAAATGGTGCGCGATGCCACGCTGGCGGCGAGCGGGCTCCTGAGCCGCAAGATCGGCGGACCGAGCGTCTTCCCGCCGCAGCCCGACGGCATCTGGGACATTCCCTACAGCAACGAGAAATGGATCCCGAGCGAAGGAGAGGATCGGTACCGGCGCGGGCTCTACGTGTTCGTCCGCCGGTCGGCAACGTATCCGAGTTTGATCACGTTCGATGCGACGAGCCGGGAGCACTGTACCGTCCGGCGCGTGCGGACCAACACGCCGCTCCAGGCGCTCACCACGCTGAACGACGAGGCATTCTTCGAGGCGGCCAGGGCGCTTGCGGCGCGTGTGTTGCGGGAGACGCCGGCGCCCGTCACAAATGAGAGGCGCGCCACGTATGGCTTCCGCCTCGCCGTGACGCGCACGCCGGGGCAGGACGAGATCGAGCGGATCGTCGCCTCGTACACGCGACAACTCGAACGGTTCCGGACGGAGCCCGACGCGGCCGCACGCACGGTCGCAGGGTACGCGATTGGCGGCGTCGAGGCCGCCGAACAGGCGGCATGGACGCTCGTCGCCAACGCGCTCTTGAACCTCGATGAAGCATTGACCAGGCAATGATCCCGCCGAACATTCGCGACATGACGCGCCGTCATTTCTTCAAGCAATCCGGCTTCGGCATCGGCGGGCTGGCGCTGTCCGCGCTGCTCGACGAGACGCTGTTCGCCCGGCAAGGACCCGGTCCCCTCGCATCGCGAGCGCCCCACTTCGCACCGAAAGCGAAGCACATTATTTACCTGTTCATGGCGGGCGCGCCGACACAGCTCGACCTGTTCGACAACAAGCCCGCGCTGCAGCAGCACAACGGCGAAGAGATTCCCGCCGAGTTCATTCCGAAAGGGGAGCGGTTTGCTTTTATCAAAGGCACGCCGCGCCTGCTAGGGTCTCCGTTCACGTTCAAGAAGTACGGCCAGTCGGGCGCCGAGCTCTCGGAGTTGCTGCCGCATCTTGCGACCATCGCCGACGAGATCGCGATCGTGCGCTCGGTGCAGACGACGCAGTTCAACCATGCGCCGGGGCAGATCTTCATGAATACGGGCAGCCAGGTGTTTGGCCGCCCCAGCATCGGATCGTGGCTCACGTACGGGCTCGGCAGCGACAGCCGCGATCTCCCCGGCTTCGTCGTCCTGCTCTCGGGCGAGAACGCACCCGACGGCGGCAAGTCGTGCTGGGGCAGCGGATTTCTGCCCACAGTCTATCAGGGCGTCGAGTTCCGATCGAAAGGGGATCCAGTACTGTTCGTGTCGAACCCGGAAGGTGTCGGAAGCGAGGCGCGGCGCGAATCGATCGACCTCGTGACCGATCTGAACCGGCTGCACCGTGCCGACGCCGGCGATCCGGAAATCGACACGCGCATCGCATCGTACGAGATGGCGTACAGGATGCAAAGCAGCGTGCCCGAGCTCACCGACATGTCGAAGGAGCCGGCGTCGATTCACGCGCTGTACGGCACCGAGCCGGGCAAAGTGTCGTTCGCGAACAACTGCCTGCTGGCGCGCCGGCTGGTCGAGCGCGGCGTGCGGTTCGTGCAGCTCTATCACCGCGGCTGGGACACGCATGGCGCCAGCGTCGGGACCGATATCGCCACGAAAGTACCCGAGCTCTGTCTCGAGACCGATCGCGCCGCGACCGCGCTCGTGCGCGACCTCAAACAACGCGGCCTGCTCGATTCGACGCTCGTCGTCTGGGGCGGCGAATTCGGCCGGACGCCGATGAACGAGGCGCGCAACGGCTCGCGCCTCATGGGACGCGACCATCATCCCCGCGCGTTCACGATCTGGATGGCCGGCGGCGGCGTGAAACCCGGAATCACGGTCGGTCGCACGGACGACCTCGGCTACAACGTCGTCGAGGATCCGGTCGATGTCCACGATCTCCATGCCACCATCCTGCACCTGATGGGGCTGGATCACACGAAGCTCACGTACAAGTTTCAGGGACGCGAGTTCCGGCTGACCGACGTATCCGGCACGCTCGTCACGAAGCTGCTGGCGTGAGCGTCGACTGCGGGTGCCAAGGCTACGCCACAACGATCAACGCAGAACTCGCGGAACTCGCAGAAAAAACCGGTTCTGTTCTGCGGGTTCTGCGGTTTCTGCGTTGAATGTCGTGCCGTATGGCGGCGTCGGCTAATCGGACGCAGAAGTTTCTGCAGGGACGCCTCGAGCTCCTTCGTCGAGAAGCCGAACGGACCGGGCGCGCTTTTGTAGTGGATGCGGCCATCGGTGCCGATGATGTACATCCGGTCGGGCCAGCCGGTGTACGCGCGTTCGATCCGGTTGTCGATGCCGTCCAGGAGCGCCGGAATCTTCACGGCCAGCCGCACAATACACGTCGTGGCAACGTCGATCCGTTCTTCGTTCGTGCGCGGCGACTCGAACAGGACGCCGTCCTTGACGTTCGACGACATCTGCCACAGATCGGTCGGGTGCGCTTCCTCGATGTAGACGACGTAGAAGTTCGCCGCGTCGCGATACTGCTGATACATGGCCATTCCGACCGCCCTTCAACATCTCTCCGGCGACGCGCGGCTGCTCTTCGTCACGCGATTCGTCCGGCTGTTTGCCTACGGCTCGCTGTCGGTCGTGCTGGTCTTCTACCTGATCGGCCTCGGACTGAGCGAGCCGCAAACAGGACTGTTGCTGACGCTGACACTCGCTGGCGACACCATCGTCTCGCTCTACCTCACGACTCGCGCTGACCGGATTGGACGGCGGCGCATGCTGGTGCTGGGAGCCGGACTGATGGCTGCGGCCGGACTCGTGTTCGCATCGACCCGCACGCTGTGGATCCTCGTGATGGCCGCGACGGTCGGCGTCATCAGCCCGAGTGGTCAGGAAGTTGGACCGTTTCTGTCGATCGAGCAGGCCGCGCTGTCACACGTGGTCACCGACCGGAACCGGACCGAGGTATTCGCGTGGTACACGTTGACCGGATCGCTGGCCACGGCGTTTGGCGCGCTGGCCGGAGGCACGGTCACTCGCGTCTTGCAGGACAGGCTCCTGGCCCCGGTGGCCAGTTATCGCATGGTGGTGATTCTGTATGCGGTCCTCGGCGGATTTCTGGCGATCCTGTTCTCTCGTCTGTCGCACGCCGCCGAGGCGACGTCGTTGGGCGAGAAGAAGGCGTTTCGAGCGACGTTCGCCGGCCTGTCCGGGCTCGATCGATCGCGCGACGTGGTCGCGAAGCTGTCGGCGCTCTTCGCGCTCGACGCATTCGGCGGCGGCTTCGTGGTCCAGAGCTTCGCGGCCTACTGGTTCTACCTGCGCTTCGGCGTCAACCCGCAAGCCCTTGGTGTGATCTTTTTCTCGGCGAACGTGTTTGCCGGGATGTCGGCCCTGGGGGCGTCACGGCTGGCGTCCCGATTCGGCCTGATCAGGACGATGGTCGCGACCCATCTCCCCTCGAACGTCCTGCTCCTCCTCGTGCCGCTGATGCCGACGCTGGCGCTGGCGGTCCTTGTCCTGCTGGTCCGCTTCAGCATCAGTCAGATGGACGTGCCGACCCGGCAGTCGTACATCATGGCGGTCGTGACGCCGGAGGAGCGATCGGCCGCCGCCGGAATCACAGGGGTCGCCCGCACGATCGGCGCTGCGATCAGTCCGGTATTCGTCGGCGTGATGTTCGCCCGGCCGGCACTGATCGACCTGCCTTTCTTCATCGCCGGGACGCTGAAAATCGCGTACGACCTGCTGCTGTATCGAGGCGGCCTTTGCGTTCCACGCCGGCGTCGGTTGGTCGGACACTCGCCTCGGCTCAGAACTTCGACAGCCACAGCCAAAAGCCGAGAGCCAAGAGCCAAGAGCCACCGACGTGTGAACTATCTCCTGAAGATCTCGTAGACGGCGCCGTTCGACAACGACACGACGAAAAGATGACCGTTCGGGCCCGTTTGCACGTCGGGCGCGATGCCGAAATGCCGGCCGGCCAGCAGGCTCTCGCTCTCCGTGATGTCGAACTTTGCGATGTTGTCGGCGACGCGGTCTTCGAGCCGCGGATCGTCGACGCCGATCTTGCGACGGTTGCCCGTCAGGTTGAACCGGAACAGATATCCGTTCTCGAGGGTCGGCCGCGCCGCGCCGACGAAGAGATCTCCTTCGTACTGCGGTCCGAGCGCGCGGCCGCGCAGAAAGCCGATACCCGCGGGCGCGACCGCCCACCGCCAGCTGAAGGCCGGATCGCTGTAATGCGCCCCCGGCAGCATGAAGAGCCGCGACCGCGCTTCCGCCGGCGTGCCCGCGAGGTTCGTCGGCGGCCAGCGCAGCTGCTGCAGGTTTCGCCCGCCGAACGTCGTCTCGATGCCCTTGAACTCGGCGATCCGTGCCGCGGGTCCGATAATCTGCACCCAACCCGAGTTCAATCCCGCGTCCACGCGCTCGATCTCGTCGAACGTATCGTCGCCGTTCATCTGGATCCAGAGCGCGCCCGAGATCGGATCGAATGCCATGCCGAACGAGTTGCGGATGCCATAGGCGAACACCTTTTTGATGTTCTCGCCGGCCTCGACGCCCGCCCGTGCCGCAACCGCTCCACTGATCGGCACGAACGGATTGTCGGCCGGCGCAGTCCCATCGTCATTCAGCCGCAGCACCACACCGGTGAGGTGCGCATTGTCGGGCTCCGGTCCACCGAACTGATCGTCGTCTGTCGGCGGCGTCGGACCGTTCTCGAGATTCTGCAGCCAGCCGCGCCGCCCGTTATCGCCGATGATGACGTACAGCTTGCCGTCGGGTCCGAAGCGGATGACACCGCCATTGTGGTTGCCGGCCGGTCCCTGGGTCGCATCTCCCTGGCCGGGCGGATCGGGCGCGCCGTCGTTCTGGAACGCATGCAGCATGATCAGGTTGCGATCGAACGTCAGCGTCGAACCATTCCAGATGAAACGGTCCACGCGATTTCCACGCAGCGGCACTTGCAGGATTGCGGCTGTATCCGGGCCGGACACGGGCGGGTCGTCGGAGTGTTCGCGCGTAGGGAAGAATGGATTCTCAGGCGGTGGTGACGGCGCCGCACACGTCCAGTACAAGTAGACGCCGGGATTCGCCGGAAAATTCGGATGCAGGGCAATGCCGAGCAGTCCTCGCTCCGATGCGCCGTTCACGGCAAGATCGAGGACGGTCGATTGAATGACGCCGTTCACCACGCGCTGTACTTTTCCGGTCGCCTTCTCGAGGACGAGCATGTCGTTGACCCCGAGAAACGCGATGCTCGTCGGCTGATTGAGTCCCGACACAACCGTTCGCACTCGCAGGTTCGGATCCAGCATGACCGGCCCGGCGGTCTGCGCGTGCATTGCTCGGCCGGCAACGATGGCGGCGGCAAGGACGAGGGCACTGCTGATCGGCTTGTTCATGCGTACTCCTTTCAATAGCGGGTACACTTTGGTAGGCCGAACCCGGCCCATGGCAATTTCGCTGCCCGGCGTTCCGGCGGCAAGCGGTAAATTCTGGCCCTGATTTTTGGTTGAGCTTGTGTGGCTTGATTACTGCCGGTGTATCGCAGTTACGAAGGCCGAAACTCGGCGATCCCACGATGTTTAGAACTCAAAGAGTGCAAGGCCGCCGGGTCGCATGCGGCGACCCGGAATGGAAGCTCCTGCGCGCTGCGCGCCGGCGCGCACCAAGCGACACGCACGCGACATTCGAGCCGCGCAGGTGTGCCAGGAAGCACCGGACACACCCATTCAACAGCTGACGACAGTTGAACCCGCTCCGAGCCATCTGGTAACGAAGGTCCGCCGTGCAACGACGCCTTTTCACTCGTCGGTTTGAGGCGGAGCTTCGTTACTGATAATGTCATGCCACGATGGCCGATCTGCCCGAGTACGAGCTGCTCAAAACGCAAGAGGAACTCACCTATCGGGCTCCGCCGAGGCGCCCGGTGGGGGTGTGGATCGCGGTGGCCGTGCTCATCGTCGCAATTGCCGTGGCCGCGTACATCGTGTTCGTCCGGCGTCCGTCGCCGGCAACGACGGCCGTGCGTGAACCAGTCGACCGGCCGCGGGCGGCGCAGCCGCTCGGTGGCGATGCGATGCCGATCACGCTGCCGCCGCTCGACGACAGCGACGGCATGGTCCGCGAGCTGGTGAAGCAGCTCTCCTCGCATCCACGCGTCGCGGCCTGGCTGGCCACCGACGATCTGATCCGGAATTTCACGGTGGTCGTGGTGAACGTCGCGGAGGGAAGCACGCCGGCCGGTCAGCTCCAGGCGCTGCGGCCCTCCTCGAGATTCCGCATCGTCAGGCGAAACGGCAATCAGCAGATTGATCCGCGAAGTTACGAGCGGTTCGACGCTTTAGCCGATGCGGCAGCGTCCCTCGATCCTGCCGGCAGCGCCCGCCTGTATGCGACGCTCAAGCCGCGCATCGAGGAAGCGCACCGCGAATTGGGCTTCGATACGCCTTTCGATCGGACGCTCGAGCGTTCAATCGTGCAGCTGCTCCAGACACCGGTGCTCGACAGCCAGCCGCGAGTCGAGCCAAAGGGGATCGGCTACCGTTTTGCCGATCCAGCGGTGGAGGGGCTGACGGGTGCACAAAAGCAGCTCCTGCGAACCGGGCCTCGGAACGTCCGGACAATCCAGACCGCACTGCGGAATATCGCGCTCGCGCTCGGCATTCCCGCCGATCGGCTGCCGACCGAGCCGCCGCACTGACGCGCGACCGGTGAACAAAGTCTGTATCATTCGACATCCAGGTTTTTTGAAGCGGACGACGATCAACGCAGAACACGCAGAACACGCGGAGCCGATTCGATTTCTTTTTCATTCTGCGGGTTCCGCGAGTTCTGCGTTGTACGTCGTTGTCGAGATGACGATGTGCCTGGCCGATCACTATTCCCTCGAACATGTGATTTTTTCGAACACCCGCGTGGGTAGATAATGCGTGTGATCAAGATGCTGACGCGCGGTGTCGTCTTCGGGTTGCTGATCTTTGTCGCGGTGCAGTCGCAAGTGCGCGGCCCGTCGACTGCCGCACTCTATGAGGGTGCCCGTCTGATCGTCGGCGACGGGACCGCGCCTGTCGAGAGTGGCGCCTTCATCGTTCAGGATGGCCGGATCAGAGGCATTGGAAAAGGCGGCGCCCTCACCGTACCTGCTGGCGCCACTCGCGTCGATCTCGCCGGCAAGACCGTGATGCCGGCATGGATCAACGTGCACGTTCACATCGGGTACGAGGGCTACACAACCTGGGGCGCCGAGAACTACACGCCGGCAAATGTGCTGGATCATCTGCAGCGTGAGGCATTTTACGGCGTCGGCGCCACTCAATCGGTCGGCAGCAGTCCGACCGACCAGGCCGTCCAGTTTCAACGCGACCAGCAGGCGGGCAGGTTTCCCGCCGCGTCCCGGTTCTTCTTCATGCCCGGTATGGCGCCACCCAACGGCGGTCCCGACGCCGTCTTGCTCAAAGCCACCAGCGTGCTTCATGCCGTGCACGAAGTCTCGACCGGCGACGAGGCCCGCCGCGCGGTGCGCTCGATGGCCGATCGGCACCTCAGGAGCGTCAAGATCTGGGTCGACGATCGCCGCGGGACCTATCCGAAGATGACGCCAGAGGTTTACAACGCCATCATCGATGAGGCGCACACGCACAAGATGATCGTCCATGCTCACGCCACGACCCTGGCCGATCAGAAAGCTGTCGTGCGGGCGGGCGCCGATGTGCTCGTGCACATGGTCCAGGGCGAAAAGTTGGACGACGAGTATCTCGCGCTGCTCAGGGAGAAGAAACCGTACTGGGCCACGGTCATCGGACTCGGCGATCGCAGTGAGGTGTGCGACAACGATCCGTTCGTCGATCAGGCGGTTCCCGACCGAGTCGTTGCCGCCATTCGCGCGACCTCGGAGGCGCGTCCGCTGGCGCCGAGCTGCGGACCAAGGCCGGCCAATGCGGCCGTCCGCGAGGAAATGCTCGCCAACAATTTTCCGAAAATGATCGCCGCGGGTGTTCGCCTTGTTCTTGGTACGGATGCCGGCATTCATGCCGGTCACACGTTCGGCTCGGCCGATCATCACGAGCTCGCGCGATGGGTGCAGCTGGGACTCACGCCGGCGCAGGCAATCGTGGCCGCGACCCGGACGCCGGCCGAGCTGTTGGACATCAAGGACATGGGAACGCTCGCCGCCGGCAAGAGCGCCGACTTCGTCGTGCTCAATGCCAATCCGCTGGAGAACATCCGGAACACCCGTCAAATCGACCGTGTGTATCTGCGCGGAATCATGCTCGACAGACGGGCACTGCTTGCCCGATGGAAGAAAGCCAGCACGTCTCAGTAGCCGTCCATGAGCGTGCCCGACTAACCGACGCCGCGACACGGCACGACATTCAACGCAGAAACCGCAGAACTCGCAGAAAAGGCCGGTTTTCTCGGCGGGTTCCGCGAGTTCTGCGTTGATCGTCGTGGCCAGGGAGCGACCACGGAGTTCCTCCTGTCCTCGTTCCTCTATGCTGAGATTGTCATTCCTCGGGACACTGGCGGCACGGCAGGCGACAAGCGCAACGCTGTTCAGCGGCGCCGCACGTGCTCAATCGCGTGCCGGAGCGAGTGGCCTACCTTGTGCATGTCCGCCCATAGATCGCCGACCTCCCCGATGCGACGCGCCATCGTTCGCAGCGTGACCGTCCGCGGGCCCAGATCGCCGCGTTCGAGCTCCTCCCACGTGCACGGCGCGGACACCGGCGCGCCAGGTCTGGCGCGTACCGCGTAGACCGCCGCGAACGTCGCGCTGTAGGCATTGCGGCCGGTATCCACCAGAATGCGCCCGCCGCGATCGGCCTTGCTGAATTCCTGCGTGAGATGCCGGGGATCGCGTTCGACCAGGATCGTCCCGACCGCGTGCGCGAAGCGCGCGACCTCGCCGAACCTGGCCGTGCCATCGAGCGGAACGACGATGTGAAACCCTTTCGAGCCGGACGCCTTCACCCAGCTGGTGAGCCCCAGCTCACGCAGCAGGTCGCGCACCCCGAGCGCGGCGGCGCGCAGAACGTCAGGCTCGTCTTCGGATGGATCGAGATCGAACACACAGATGTCGGGCTGATACAGCTTCGGCGTGCGCGACGTCCAGATGTGCGGCGTGATGCTGTTCTGGTTCGTCAGCCAGAGCAGGGAGCGCGTGTCGCAGACGAGTGGATGATGCACCGTGCCGCCCTTCTTCGGCACCTCCACACGCTGCAACCAGTCGGGAAAACCTTTCGAGACGTCCTTCTGCAGAAAGCCTTTCGTGCCGATGCCGGCCGGGAACCGCTCCATCGTGATCGGCCGTCCGCGGATGTGCGGCAGCAGGATGGGCGCGATCGTTTCGTAATAGGACGCGAGCTCGCCCTTCGTGATCCCATCGTCGGGAAACAGCACCTTCTCCGGGTGCGTGATCACGTTTCCCGCACGACGTCGCGTGGCGACTTGTCGGTGCGGATCCCCAGCAGGCGCGGGTGGCGCAGCTTGCCGTTCACCGTCCATTCGATAAAGGCGACCTGCACGACGATCCCGGGCCGGACCCAATGAGCGCGCACGCGGGGCAACCCGATCGCTCTGGTGAACGGCGATTTCGCAATCTCGAGCTTGTCCAGCCGCGCGCGGAGATCCAGCAGCAGCTTCGTGTCGAACCCGGTACCGACCTTTCCGGCGAACACGAAATCGTCCTGCGCGAAGTAGCCCACGAGCAGCGCGCCGAGGCCGACGCGTCCGCCCTGAGGATCGGTGAATCCGCCGACGACGAGCTCCTGCGTCGCCTCGCATTTCATCTTCAGCCAGTGGGGCGATCGCCTGTGCTCGTATCGCGAATCGCGCCGCTTCGCGATCACTCCCTCCCACCCGTCCTGGCAGGCACGCTCCCAGGGCTTCGGGTCGGTTAGCGCGACAACGCGTTCCAACGGCGATCGAAGAGGCAGGGTGTCGAGCAGCGCGCGGCGTTCGTCGAGGGGCAACGACGTCACGTCACGGCCATCCAGCCACAGGACGTCGAACACGTGGTAGGCCACCTTGCCAGGCTTCCCCCAGACGCCGGTCGCCTCGCCATCGAGGATGACGTCGTGCACTGGCAGGCGCGCGATTGCCTCCACGACGGCAGGATACGCGCCGTTCTGGGGCAGCCGATTGCGCGACAGCAGCCGAACGTGCTGCGCCTGTTTGAACGCGACCAGGCGGATGCCATCGAGCTTGCGCTCGAAGATCCATTCCGGGCCCGTGAACCGCTCCTGGGTGAGCGTGGCGGCCATCGGCTCGAGCCATTCGGGAAACGAGTTGGTCATCGCCTGCCGGCGTCTTATTGAGTCAGGCCGGTAGATGCCTCACCTTCGACCAGATCTTGTACAGGAGCACGATGACCGCGACGTACCAAGCCAACTGAATCGCGCCCATCAATGCCACAAATGAACCGATCGCAAACGTGTCGCTGTTCATGGCGCCGATTGTACAACCGGGTCAGCACCGCCAGGCGCGGCCCGTTATTGTGTTTCGTGCGTTCTTTGCGGCCTTTGCGGCCTCTGCGTTCGTCGTGACTTTCGGTCTACGGAAGACGCTTCAGCAACGCGCTGGCTTTGCGAAACCAGGGGCGTTCGCGACGCTGCAGATACCGCGGCATCGTCGGCTTCTTGGCGAGGATGCGCTGGGCCCAGTCGCGCGCTTCAGCCGTTCGCTGCTGCGATGCGAGAAACATCGCATAGTTGAAATACGTCTCGGACAGCGTGGAAATCTGCGTCGCCTGCTGAAACAGCGCGTCCGCCTTGTCGCTCTGGCCGGCGTTCGCGTAGGCATGGGCGAGCAGCGCGATGGCGCGATGCAGGTCGTACTTCGGATCGCGCGACGTCACGTTTTGCAGGTCGCGGACCGCGGCTTCGAACTCGCCCAGGTGAATCTCGGCGATGCCGCGACGATAGATCGGATCGAGCTGGTCGGCGCGCGACGCAATGGCCCTGTCGTAGCACTGACGGGCGCGCTCGAAGTTGCCGGCATCGAGATACAGGTCGGCCAGCTCCTCGTAGTTCCCGACTGACGGGTTTTCCAGAACGACCGCTTCGAGCTGACTGATCCGGCTGCGCCGTCCGAGCGCGTCGAACGAATGCCGGAGCAGGCCGAGGTCGGGAACGACCTCCATGAAGATGTAGACGAGGGCGCCCATCGGCCCGAGAAAGATGATGACCCACAGCCAGATCGTATCGGGACGCCGGCGGATGAAGTGGACCATCGCCAGCGCCTGGAGCATGAGACCCCAGGGGTAGAGCAGAGAGAAGAACCCCATCGTGTCGGCGCAGTATAGCGGGACTTCGTGTCGAGAATGGCTTCTTCGCGCGTTACGCCGCCCGGGCAGGCGATTGAAGCCCGCTGACCAGCAGACGGCTTATCACGAAGACACGAAGCGTACGAAGGCACACGAAGAAATCCTGTACACGGATGCTTCGTGGCCTTCGTGTTTCTTCGGCCTTCGTGAAGAGGCGTTTTCATCAAACGCCATTGTCGACTCTGCGGCTCTTGTGTGAACGGGGCATCAGGAAGATACAGAGCCTAACGAAGGCGCACAAAGCAATCGAAGAGCCGTTGTCATCGCGCAGGTCAGAAATCAATCGTCGTACCGATCTTCACGAACCGCGGTGTCAGCACCGACGTGGGCGCCAGCCATGAGACGCCGGGGACGAATGTCTGGTTGTAGGTGAGGACCGCGGCGGAGTTCAACAGATTGAAAATATCGATGCCCACGTTCGTGCGCGTCCGGCCGAACCGCAGGATCTTTGAAATCCGAAGGTCGAACTCGTTCACACGGTCGCCCCACACCTGACCAGGCGCGACCAGGTTGATCGTCAGGTTCGGCAAGCCTCCCGCGATGGCACGGCCGAGAATCGGCTGCAGCACGGCATTCGACGCGTTCCAGTCGGCGCGCTGCACGCCGCCCTGATCGCTGCGGAACGTTGCCGCAAACTGGACGTCCACCCGCGGGACGACGTACGACCCGAGCCCGGTGACGCGAGTGATCACTCCTGGATTTTCGTGGCAGAAGGGGTTGGTCGGATTGATCACCGGGCTCACGATGCCGCCCGTCGCCGTCGTCGTCAACTCCGGCAGCTGCGCGCGAATGTCACAATTGTCCCGCACGGTCTTCCCGGTGTTGATGCCGCCTTGAAACGTCAAGCCGTTGCGCGGCCGGGCGCTGATATTCACGAGCACGCCGTTGTAGTGCATGTACTCGGTCCCGTAGCCGGTGGCATCGGTGACGAAGTTGTTGGTGACGCCGAACTTCGAGGCGACGACATTGTAGAGTCCCGACACCGTGTAGCCGCCGCCGTCCGGGAGTCGTGGATCGGCCGGCGCGGTCACGCTGAACGCGGTGAAGTCCGACGCGTTCACCGCGCGATTGTCGGTGACGGTGAAGTTGTTCATCCATCGACGGAAGTAGCCGACTTCCACCGACACACGAGGAATGACTTCCTGCTGAATCGACACGCCAAGCTGCCAGTCGGAGGGACGGATACCCCAGCCGCCAACGACGGCCGGGTCGACGTCGTTGCTGAACACCGGCTTGCCGAAATTCAGGTCGCTCAGCGCGCCGCACACATCACCGCCGCTCGTCCGGAGATCCTGTGCCGCCCCGTTCACGAGATCGCAGTCCGGGTTGAAGTTGCCGTTCGCATCAGTCCACGCTCGCGTAATCGGCGGCTGGCCCAGTCCACCAGGAATCCGGGCAATCGGATTGGAAATCGAATAGTTCCCGTTCCCGTTGCTGGCCGGCTCCAGGTACTTGCCGATGTTCACCTTGAGCGACGTCTTCCCCGCGCCGAACACGTCGTACGCCAGGCCTGCGCGCGGCGTGATGTCCTTGTAGCCGGTAATACCGTCCGTGCGGGGAAAGGCGGTCGAGAACGGCAGGTAATTCGAGGGACCGATCGTCTGCGGCGGAAAATAACTCGACGCGCGATCGAACCGCAGGGCGCCCTGCAACGTGATGCGGGCGTGCGTCCATTGCTCCTGGGCGTAGAACGCGTCGTAGCGCGTGTCCTGATGAACGTCGTATGGCAGGAAGCTCTCGGTAATCAGGTTCGGCACACCGTTGTTCACGCGCAACTGCAGATTGAGATCGTTGGTGGCATTCCTCCGATCGTCGACGAGATAGCCTCCCTGGAGACCGAACTTCATGCTGTGGGCGCCGGTGACGTATGAGGCCGACGCGCGCCAGGTGTAGGTGCCGTTCCAGTTGGTCGCCCAGTTGGCCGAGCGATAGAACAGACCCGGGATGTTGCCATTCGCCGCACACCCGGCCGTGCACTGCTCCTGCATGCGTGCGAGGCTGCGGGTCGGATTGCCTGGTGTGTCCACGGGACCCCAGCGCGAGAGGTACGTGCCCATGCCGGCCTCGAGCAGAAGCCGGCTGGTGACGGGCGCCGACCACGTCACCTGCTGTGCGCGTTGACCAAAGTGGAGATAGCCCGACGTTTCAGGCGACGTGGTGGCGGTCAGGCCGCCGAGACCAAGCGCGCCAATCACCTTCCCCGACGCCGGCGGTGTGCGACAGCCATCGACCGTGCGTGTATAGGTCGCGCCGTTGCACGGAATCTGCTCGTCCCAATAGAAATTGAATTTGTGTCGCGGCTTCGCCTGCAGCGTGAGACGGATGGTACCGACCGTCCAGCTCTCGGCACCTTGTGCCTGTCGGCTCGTATCGGGTTCGTACAGAAATTTCGCCGGATCACCGGCGTTCTTATTGGGATAGATGCCGGGGATGGATCGGTATTGGCCCTCAGTGCGTGCGGTGAAGTAAAACCACAGCTTGTCCTTTCGGATGGGCCCGCCGAGACCGCCGGTCACATCCCACAGCTTGAGCAGCTTGCCGGGCGTCGCCAGGCCGGCGGTTTTCAGCGCGTCGCTGTAATTGCTGCCCACCATCCCGCCGCCCACGCCGGCCTCGTAGAAGGAGCCCTTGATCGCATTGCCGCCGGTCTTCGGCACGATACTCAGCGTCGGGCCGCCGACCTCCGCTTCGCCGAGGCCGCCGGACGTGGTGAGCGAGACCTCCTGCGCGTTGGCGATGTCGGCGAGGTAGGTTGACACACCACCGCCATTCAGCGATGCGCCGGTGTTCAGGCCATCCACCTGCATCCGTCCTTCGTTCGCGCGCCCGCCTGAGCCGCCGAAGACGGTCATCTGCGGCGTCACCTGCAGATCGGCAGTGGCGCCCGACTGCGTCACGATGGCCGGAATCAGAACGGCCGTCGCCGCCCACGATCGCGCGGTCGGAATCGACGTCAACGTGTCGCTGTCGATCGTCGTCTGCCGCCGGACACTCTGCGTGTCGACGACCGGCGATTCGCCGGTGACCGTGATCGTTTCTGCGACCACGCCAATCTTCATATCCGCGTTCACCGTTGCCGTGAACGAGCCGGTCAACTCGATCCCTTCGCGCTTGACGATGCTGAAACCGGTGAGCGTGAATGTCACCGCGTAGATCCCCGGGCGCAAATCGACGATGCGGAACTGGCCGGTGCCGTCGGTGACGGCCGCGCGGGACTTTTCAATGAGGACAGGACTCGATGCTTCGACCGTGACGCCTGGCAGCACCGCGCCGGACGTGTCCTTGACCAGCCCCGTAATCGACGCCTGGGCATGGACAGCCGCCGGCGCCAATATGAACCAAGCGAGCACGGGAAACGATTTCAGGACCTTGTGCACGACCAGCCTCCTTCAACCGTTCTCAGAACGGGTTGACGGAGAACCCAGAGGAGGATGCGGACCGCTGTCAGGGTAGATGGGCCCCGGCGTGCCTGTCAACGCGATAATTCGGTCGCTAGGCGGCTCTCGGCGTGCGTCCGAGCAACGACTTGACGCGCGCGGCAAGACGCCGCGGCTCCACCGGTTTCAGAATGTAGTCGTCGGCGCCGGCGGCAAGCCCTTGCGTCTCGCTCTCGACGCTGGTTTCCGACGTCAGCATCAGCACCCGGACGTCGCTCGTCCGCCGATCCTGGCGAAGCGCCCTGATCATCGCGAGCCCGTCCATGCCCGGCATGTTGAGGTCGCTGACGATCATGTCGGGCCGTTCCTGGAACGCCATCTCCAGGCCCGCCAGGCCGTCGCCCGCGACGCTCACGGTGAAGCCTTCGAGCTCCAGAAAGTACTTCACGACCGCCGCGATGGTCCGGCTGTCTTCGACAACGAGCACGCGGCGGCCCGGCGCTTGTTTGGTGTCGGGCGGGTCGGACGGCGCCGGCGAGGGCCTTGACTCAGGCCTCGGTCGAGGCTCGGTGACTTCAGGCATCGGTCGAGGCTCGGCGACAACCGTGCGCGTCCCCGATGGGATGCTGCGGTCCATGTCGTCGGCGTGAGACACGACGCGGAGCACGTCATCGAGCGTGGTGAGGCCCTGCGCCGATTTGGCGATGCCGTCTTCGAGCAGCGTCCGCATGCCGGCACGCCTCGCCGCTCTCCTGATCTCGAGCTCCGGCGCTCGAGCGGCGATCAGGCCTTGACTCAGGCATCGGTCGAGGCTCGGTGACTTCAGGCATCGGTCGAGGCTCGGCGACAACCGTGCGCGTCCCCGATGGGCTGCTGCGGTATTGGGCTGGGAACGTGCAGGATCGCGCATGACGGGCAGACCCTCCTCACGAGCCGCTGCGCCACGATCCCGATGAGCGACGAGGCGACCAGAAACGGCGGAACGCCCAGATCGAACAGCCGGGTGATGGTGGCGGTCGCATCGTTGGTGTGCAGCGTGCTGAGCAGCAGATGGCCCGTCTGGGCCGCCTGCAGGGCAATGTCGGCGGTTTCCTGATCGCGGATTTCGCCGACGAGGATTACGTTCGGATCCTGCCTGAGGATCGAGCGAAGGCCGCTGGCGAACGTGACCCCGGCACGGGCGTTGACCTGCATCTGATTTACGCCGGGCACCTGTGATGGCCGACTTGATGGAGTTCAGCGACGCATAAAGCGTCGACGTCTTGCCGCTGCCGGTCGGACCCGTCACGAGGATCATGCCTTGCGGGGACGTCAGGAACGTCTGCAGCAAGCGGAGGTTGTCGGGCGTGAATCCCAGCCGATCCATCGGAAGAATGGCCTGATCCGCGTTGAGAAGACGGATGACGACCTTCTCACCGAACTGCGTCGGCAGCGTCGACACCCGCAGGTCGATGCGCCGGCCCTCGAAACGAAGGCGGCTGCGGCCGTCCTGCGGCTTGCGCCGCTCGGCGATGTCCATGCCGGATATGATCTTCAGGCGCGAAATCACCTGATCCTGCAGGTGGTGCGGAATGGTCATCACCTCGCGCAACAGGCCGTCCACACGCTGGCGCACCTGCAGCATCGACTCCTGCGGCTCGATGTGGACGTCGCTGGCCCCGGATTTGGCTGCGTCGCTCAGGATCTGATTCACGACCCGGACGATCGGCGGCAGCCTGGTGTCCATGACGAGCGTGGCAGGATCGATCAGGTCGTACTCGCCTTCACCCGCCGCCTCGATCTCTCCGGCGGGCTCCGACTGTTCGGTCGAGTCATCGCCGGCCGCGTGCTGCTCTTCGGTCTTGTACACACGCTCGGTCATGCTCTCGAGCCACGTCTGTGTCACGAGGACCGCAATGGCCTTTTTGCCGGCTCGGAACTCGACGTCCTGCAGCGCGGAGTAGTCGAGCGGGTCGATCACGGCCACGTGAAGGCGATTACCTTCCAGGCGAAGCGGCATTATCCTGCGCTTCCGGCAGAATTCCGCCGGGAGCAATGCCGCGATGGCGTCACCGATGTCGCAGCGCTCCTCGAGAAACTCGAGGTGCAATCCCGATGCGATCGTCCTGGCCACCTGTGATTCGTCCGCGACGCCAAGCTCGGCGAGCGTCCTTCCCAGGGTGGTGGTGGCGCGGCCGCGGGGGCGGGCGGGCCGGCTTCGAGTTGCACGCGTGAGATCCGTGTCGTCCACAACGCCGGCGCGAATCAGGATGTCGCCGATCAATCTGTGTATGCTCATAAAGTACACTTGCTCGATTCGTGCGCGGAACGGTCGATGGCGAGCGCCTCGCGCACCCGTTCGAGTTCCGGATCGAAAGCCTCTGCCAGAGCCGCGATGACCACGCGGCTCGACCCTCGGTCGACGTGGTGTTCCAGCTGGGCACACAAGGCGGCCAATCGATTGGCGCCGATAACCAGCGACGTGCCCTTCAGGGCGTGCGGTCGCTTTCAGGACGGCGGCATCGCGATCCTGAACCCCGCGCTTCAACGTATTCACGCGCGACACCGCCTCGTCGATGAATTCCTCGATCAGGCTTCGCTTGAATTCGAACGCACCGCTTCCAAGGTCATCGAACGCGGCCAGGGCACTGCGATCGAGCGTTTCATCGGCGTGCTCCTGGCGGGTCGCGTCCGTCCGTTCTGAAACGGAGGTGACGGGGCCGGGTGCGTCGAGTGGGTGGACGCGCGCGTGCCGCCGGATGCACGCGATCAGCACATCCTTCTCCGGCAGTTTGACCAGATAATCGTTCGCGCCCGCTTCTGCCGCCTGGGTCCGCGTGTCGGGACTGTCGTTACCCGAGAGGACAACGACCGGAATGTCCGTCGTCGCTGGATTGGCGCGAAACATCCTGGCGAGCGTGAGCCCGTCGGTGTCGGGCATGACCAGGTCTTGAAGAATCACGGAAGGCCGAATCGAATGGGCGTGGGCAAGCGCCTCGGCTCCGTCGGTGCAGCAATGCAGCGGGATGTCGGGCTCTCCGGAGAGCAGCCGCGCGATGGCGGTGCCGACGAACGGCTGATCGTCGATCAGCAGCACGACGATGGGCGGGCGATCGGCTTGTGGAGTCACGATCTCGATGTCCCGGTCGGCCATATCTCTCCTGAGCTGGAACGGTCATTTCGCGGACGAATGGGTTGTGACCTCACGCCTGGGGCAAGGGACATGCCCGCGACGAGCATGAGGTTATCGGCGGTTTTCAGCGGATTGCCGTTTCGGGCAGGCGCACGGTGTGCGGATGTCTGTGCCGGACCCGCACAGCTCACCGCTCACCCGGGCTTAACAGCCCGTGGTAAAAGGCCGCCTGCATTCGGCCAGCGATGCATCGCCGCCCTCGGTGCGACGCCGGACTTTCACCACGGGCTGTTAACCGACAGCCGGATCAATGCGCGCCCAAGGCGCACTTCGTCGCCGGTTTCCACGCGCACACCGCGCGGATCCGTGGGCGGCACGACGATGGTCGCGCCGCTCCGGACGATGGAGGTGCCGTTGCGGCTGCCCTCGTCGAAGACGCGATACTCGCCCGTCTTCTCGTCCCGGCGGAAGCGGGCGTGTGCCCGTCCGACTGTTTCCGTCACGCCATCGACGCGGTCCAGGAACGCGACGTCATTGCGGCGGATGCGTCCGGACGCGTCGGTCGCTTCCACGGTGCGTCCCACGTAGACCGACGGTTCGCTGAACGTGTAGGCCGTCTGCGTCGCGGCGCCGTTCACTACCGTGATTGACAGTGATTTCCGGGAATGCAAGTCGGCCGCCGGCGCTTCTGCCTCGTGGCTCTCGCACTCAATCGAGAAAAGACGCCCGTCGGGCCAGCCGTCGGGCGCACCAGTCAGGAACACGGCTTTCACGTCGATGGCCTGCGGCACCTC
>QHWF01000723.1 GCA_003222455.1 Acidobacteriota bacterium | reverse complement strand
TTGAATGCGAAGACCGGCGCGCCGGTGGCGACGTTCGGGAAGGACGGCATCGTCGACCTCAAAGTTGGCGTGGTGAAAGGAAAGGGCGAGCAGATCGATCTCGAGAGTGGCGAAATCGGCATTCATTCCACGCCGGCTGTCGCGAAGGACGTCGTCATCGTCGGATCGTCGATGCGCGAAGGCGCGACCGTGCCGACGCACAACAACACCAAAGGCCTGGTGCGTGCCTTCGATGCGCGCACGGGGAAGCAGTTGTGGCAGTTCAATACCATTCCGAGGCCGGGGGAGTTCGGGAACGACACCTGGGAAAAAGAATCGTGGGCGACAAACGGCAACGTCGGCGTCTGGACACAAATCACCGTCGACGAAGATCTCGGATTGGTCTACCTGCCAATCGAAACGCCGACGTCCGATTACTACGGTGGGCATCGTCCCGGCAACAACCTGTTCGCCGAGACACTTGTCTGCGTCGACCTGAAAACCGGCCAGCGCAAGTGGCATTATCAGTTCGTTCACCATCCGATCTGGAACTTCGACATGTCGTCGACGCCGATTCTCGCAGACGTCACCGTCAGCGGAGGGCTGGTGAAGGCTGTTGCCGTGCCGAGCAAGCAGGGCTGGCTCTATGTGTTCGATCGCGTCAGCGGTCAACCGGTATGGCCGATCGAGGAAAAACCGGTTCCCGCGTCGGAGGTTCCCGACGAAAAGGCGTCGCCGACGCAGCCGCATCCGCCCGACAAGCTCCGCTACGCGCGCAACTTCTTCAACGTTCCGGACGATTTGATCGACTTCACCCCCGAGCTGCGCGCCGAGGCACTCGAGCGCTCGAAGCATTACAAATGGGCGGCCACGCCGTTCAATCCGTCGATTCTCGGCAACGCCAATGGTCCGATGTACGGCGCCATCACCGTCGGCACGGCCACGAACTGGCCCGGCGGCGGATACGATCCCGAGAACCACATCGCCTTCGCGCCGGCCGGAAATATGCCCGGCATCCGCACCCTCGTCGAGCCGCCGCCGAGATTCTCCGACATTCGATACGTGGCGGGTATCGCCGGCGCGCCGTTTATCGAAGTGTTCGGCCCGGGCGATTGCTGCGCGGCCGATTCGCCCCGGACTGCTGAACGTGCACGTGAAGCGCGGACACCAACGCCCGCGGCTCCCACGCCGGCGCCGGCACAAGGCCGCGGCGGCTCCGGTGCCGGCTTGGCGGTGCAAGGGCTGCCGATGATCAAGCCGCCGTACGGACTGCTGGCCGCGATCGATCTCGATCGGGGAGAGCTGAAGTGGCAGACGCCGCACGGCGACACGCCCGACGCCGTCCGCAACAACCCGGCGCTGCGGGGAATGAACATTCCGAAAACCGGCCAGCCGAACACCTCGGGCGTCGGCCTTCTCGTCACGAAGACCCTGGTCATCATGGGCGATCCGCAGGTGACGACGACTCCGGATCATCCGCGCGGGGCGATGCTGCGTGCGTACGACAAGATGACCGGCCGCGAAGTTGGCGCGGTCTTCATGCCGGCGCCCCAGAGCGGCTCGCCGATGACCTACAGCGTCGATGGCAAGCAGTACGTCGTCGTCGCGGTCAGCGGCGGGAATTATTCAGGCGAGTATCTCGCGTTCTCGTTGCCAGCGTCTGAAACAAGGAGGCCGAGCCAGTAGAGCGAACCTCACGATCGAACGCAGAGGCCCAGCCTTCGCTCGACGGTGATTCTTCGAGCTTCGGCTTGGCGAGCGCAAAGCACGCAAAGAAAGACAGTATTTCTTAGCGGCCTTCGCGGCCTTTGCGTTCAATGGTGGCGTTACTTCCTCGGACGCGCTCCTATGCGATGAGGTCGCGCACGACGGTTCCGCCCTGCGGGCCGGTCAGGCGCACGTCGAGGCCCTGATACTTCACCGCAAGCCTTGCCGCGTCGACGCCGAGCAGATAGAGCATCGTCGCGTGGAAATCGTGAACGCTGACCGGGTTCTCGACCGCGGCGTAGCCGAGATCGTCCGTCGCGCCGTAGGCGAGGCCTTTCTTGATCCCGCCGCCGGCGAGCATGAACGAAAAGCCTTTGATGTGATGGTCGCGGCCGCCGCGCCCCTGCGACATCGGCGTCCGCCCGAATTCGCCGCCCCAGACGACCAGCGTGTCGTCCAGCATGCCGCGCTGCTTGAGGTCCGAGATCAGGGCCGCGGTCGGCTTGTCCACCTCTTCGGCTTTGAACACCAGGTTGTTCCTGACATCACTGTGATGATCCCAGTCGCGATGGTACAGCTGAATGAATCGCACGCCCCGCTCCGCCAGCCGCCGCGCGAGGAGGCAATTCGACGCAAACGATCCATCGCCGGGCTTCGCACCGTACATCTCCAGGACGTGCTGCGGTTCGTTGCTCATGTCGAGCAGTCCCGGAACGCTCGCTTGCATCCTGAACGCCATCTCGTACTGCGCGATGCGGGTTTGAATTTCCGGATCGTGCAGCGATCGATCCTGGAGCGTGTTCAGAGCGTTGATCGTCTGAATCGAGTCGAGCTGCATGTCGCGGCTCACACCACGCGGGTTCGTGATGTAGAGCACCGGATCGCCGACCGAGTTGAAGCGCACGCCCTGAAATTTGCTCGGCAGCATTCCAGCCGACCATTGACGTGCGGCAATCGGTTGCATCTGACCGCCGTTGCCCTGCGACACGAGGACGACGAAGCCGGGGAGGTTGTCGGTTTCGGCGCCCAGCCCATACAGGACCCACGAGCCCATGCTGGGACGGCCCGTGATGATGGATCCGCTGTTCATGAACGTGTGCGCCGGGTCGTGGTTGATCTGCTCGGTCCACATCGACCGCACGATGCACGTTTCGTCGACGATGCCGCCGATGTGCGGGAACAAGTCGCAGACCAGCTGCCCCGACTCTCCGAACTGCTTGAAGCCGTGCGTCGGCCCGAAGCAGGTCAGCTTCTGTCCCTGGAGCTGGGCGATCTGCTGTCCTCTGGTGAACGACTCCGGCATCGGCTTGCCGCTCATGTCGGCGAGCTTCGGCTTGTAGTCGAACGTCTCGAGGTGCGACGGCCCGCCGGCCTGATACAGAAAGATGACGCGCTTCGCCTTCGGCGGAAAGTCGAGCGGGTTCACGACGCCGTGCGATTGCGGCGCCGCCGCCTGCGCCGCCGCGAACAGGCGCGGGCCGAGCAGTGAGTTCAGCGCCACGAGGCCCAGCCCTGCCGCTCCACGGCCGAGAAATGCCCTGCGGCTGATGTCGCGCAGCAACGTTTCGTCCATGTCTCAACTCTCAACTCTCAACTCTCAACTCTCAACTCTCAACTCTCAACTCAAGTCTCAACTCAAGTCTCAACTCAAGTCTCAAGTCAGCCTTGAGAGTTGACAGTTGAGATTTGAGAGTTGAACGTTAATTCCTCGTAATCAGCTCGTGCAGGTTCATCACCGCGCGCGTCACTGTCGCCATGGCCGCGAGGCGGACGGCATCGCCGTGCGCCGGCGGCGCCTCGCCTTCAGTGAGGAACTCGCGTGCGCCGGCGGCATTGGCCGCAAACCGTTTCAGGTTGCGTTCGTACAAGCCGCGCAGGAGGGCGCGTTCTTCACCCGTCGGCGGACGGTTCAGCGCGCGATCGAAGATCCATTCGAGCTCGGTCTTGAAGCTCTTGCCGCCGTTCGCCAGGGCGTGCTCGGCGAAGAGGCGCGCCGCCTCGACGTAAATCGGATCGTTCAGCAGATCGAGCGCCTGGAGCGGCGTGTTCGAGGTGGTCCGATTGACCGTGCACTCCTCGCGCGTCGGGGCATCGAAGTTCACCAGGGTCGGATGCAGGAAGGTGCGCTGCCATGTCGTGTACACACCACGGCGGTACAGATCCTCGCCGTTGCTGGCGGAGTACTCGCGCTTGGGAAAGTTCAAGGCGGCGAGATAGCCGGCCGGTTCAACCGGGTTCACGCTCGGTCCCCCGAACCGATCACTCAGCAGACCAGACACCTGCAGGGCGACATCGCGGACGTTCTCGGCGTCCACCCGGAAGCGATTCTGATGGGCGAACAGCCGATTCTCCGGATCCTTTTCGTGGACGCCTCCTTCGGCAAGGGATGACTGCTGATAGGTATAGCTCGTGACAATCAGCCGGATGATGTGCTTCACGTCCCAATCGTGCGCCGATTCGGCGTCGAGCTCGGGGTGCATGAACTCGGCCGCGAGCCAGTCGAGCAGTTCCGGATGCGCCGGCCATTCTCCCTGCGATCCCAGGTCGTCGAGCACGCGCGAGAGACCGTTGCCGAAGAACTCGCGCCACGTCCGGTTGACGAACGCGCGAGCCGTGAGCGGATTGTCGCGCGCCACCAGCCAGTTCGCCAGGTCGAGGCGCGTCGCACGCTCACCCTTCGTGTCGAGCGTGCCGAGGAATCGCGGAATCGCCGGTTCGACGATGGGGGCCGAGTCGTCCATCCAGTTGCCGCGCGGCAGGATGTGCGTCGCCGCCGGCTCGGTCGACACGGTCGTGACCACTCGCGGAACCGACACGTCGAGCAGGCCGCGCTCGGTCTCGAGCCACTGAATCTCCCGGTACAACGGCGCACTCTCAGGATTCGAAAAGATCAAGTAGTCGCGCAGCGCGGTCCGTTCGGCCTCGTCCCGATCCTCGGCGGGCCGGCGTAGCGCTCGCATCACGTCTTCCGCAAGACCGCTCGACCACGTCGTCCTGCCGCTTGGATCCCGACTGCGGGCGCGTCTGCCGGCATCCGCGGCCGGCGGCCACGCGAACGGGTCGGCAGCGAGGGCCAGCCGGAACCGCCCAATTACCGCGCGTCGCAGCTCCGATTCGTGCCGCAGCGTGACGACGAGCGTCGAGTCGGCCGTGGTGTTCAGGACCTCCGCGAACCGCACCGCGAGGAACGGATTTCGCGCTTCGCCGAAACGGATCCCCCACGCGGTGTTCGGATTGCCGTCAATCGCGGCGAGCGGCGGCATGCCCGGGTCGGTGGTGCTGGAGGGGACCGATGCCGGATTGTCGTTGACGGTCGCCATCGTGAACTGCAGCCGGCGCGCCGGCTGACCGTCCTCCACCAGTTCCGCCTCGACTTCGCTCAGCAGAAACCGGTCTGCACCGCGGGCGTACCGCGCGCCGGGCAAACTCTCATCCTGCACGACTTCAATCCCGAGTTGATGCCACGCGCCGGAGCCAGGCCTCAGTGTCACGGAATACGTCTCGCGATCCGGATTGGCGCCGCTGGCGACGACGAGGCCGTCGCCGGGTTTGACATCGGTCTTCAGACTGCCATCGAGATAAAA
>QHWF01000722.1 GCA_003222455.1 Acidobacteriota bacterium | reverse complement strand
GGATGCATTTCATGAATCCAGTACCGCTGATCGGGCTCGTCGAATTGATCCGTGGCCAGGCAACGTCCGACGAGGCGATGCGCACGGCGCACGACATCTGCGCCAGGCTTGGAAAGACACCGATTGAAGCGGCGGATTATCCGGGATTCATCGCCAACCGCATTCTGATGCCGATGATCAACGAGGCGATCTTCGCCGTGATGGAAGGTGTCGGCACCGCGGAGGCGATTGATACGGTGATGAAGCTGGGCATGAACCATCCGATGGGTCCG
>QHWF01000721.1 GCA_003222455.1 Acidobacteriota bacterium | reverse complement strand
CGGTCCGAAGAGATTCCAGCCGGATATGTACCAACGATGACTGAGTGGCCAGAGCGCCTGCAGGCCCTGCGGGAATGTCTGATCGACTGCCATCCAGTCGAGAAGGAGGTGCGACGCGTACGCGGCGGCGCACATGAGCGCGATCCGCAGGGCCGGTCGTCCAGACCGTGCGGCCATGAGCCCGACGACGACGCCAACCAGCATCACGGCGCCGAGGCTGTGGGTGACCGTTCGGTGGCCGGCGAACAGCAGATCGATATCGGGCGCCGCCGCGAGCGCGGCGCACGCGATGGTGAGACCATCACCGGCTCGATCGAGCCACGACGCGGTTGGTGCCGGCGCACGCCAGGCGCGCTGTCCCGGGATGACGTCGACGATCCAGGCCGTCAGGACGCCGGCGAGCGCGTGACCGATAGGGCTCGGCATGCGAGGCGTATGATGGCAGATTGTGCGTACCCGCCGTTTGAGAGGCGAAAGTGATCGTTGTTGTAACTGACTGATTTTATGATACTTCTAACTTAACATGTCGAATGTGAGGCTTGACTTTCGCCCGGCACGTTTCTAGAATAGCCGAGCCTCTCGGAGGAGGCATACATGTCGCCAGTTGAAAAGTTCGAACGTGACGATCGGCAGGACCGCGAGCGCATGAAGGCCGTGGATCTGGCCGTCGGGCAAATCGAGAAGCAGTTTGGCAAGGGCTCGATTATGCGCCTTGGACAAAAAGGCGCCATCCAGCCGATCGATGCCATCCCGACCGGCGCGATCAGTATCGACCACGCGCTCGGTGTCGGCGGTGTCCCTCGCGGTCGCGTGGTCGAGATATTCGGCCCGGAGTCGTCCGGGAAAACCACACTCGCCCTGCAGGTGATTGCCGAGGCCCAGAAGCTGGGCGGCATGGCGGCGTTTGTCGATGCGGAACACGCGCTCGACGCGAGCTACGCCCAGAAACTCGGCGTCGATCTCGACAACCTGCTCGTGTCGCAGCCCGATCACGGCGAGCAGGCGCTTGAAATTGTCGAAGTCCTCATCCGATCGGGCGGCGTCGATGTCGTCGTGGTCGATTCGGTTGCGGCCCTGGTGCCCAAAGCCGAAATCGAAGGCGAGATGGGCGACGCGCAAATGGGATTGCAGGCGCGTCTGATGTCGCAGGCGCTCAGGAAGCTCACTGGCGTGGTCTCGAAATCGAAAACGTGTCTCATCTTCATCAACCAGCTGCGCGAGAAGATCGGCGTCATGTTCGGCAATCCCGAAACCACGACCGGCGGCCGGGCGCTGAAGTTCTACGCGTCGGTCCGCATGGACATCCGCCGCATCGCGAGCATCAAGGACGGCGATACCGTGGTGGGCGGGCGCACGCGCGTCAAGGTGGTGAAGAACAAGGTGGCGCCGCCGTTCCGCGAAGCCGAATTCGACGTCATGTACGGCGAGGGGATCTCGCGTACCGGCGATCTGCTCGATCTCGCGGTCGAAAAACGCATTATCGAAAAGAGCGGCGCCTGGTTCGCGTATGGCGGCGAGCGTCTCGGTCAGGGACGCGAGAACGCGAAGCAGTTCCTCCGCGACAACCCGGAGGTGTTCAAGGCCATCGAGGATCGCGTCCGTCGTGAGCTCGGCATGACACGGGATGCGGAGGCGGCGGCCGTCTAGGGAACATCACGATCGAACGCAAAGGACGCAAAGGGCGCAAAGGGCGCAAAGGGCGCAAAGAAAGACAGTATTTCTTCGCGGCCTTCGCGGCCTTTGCGTTCCATGGCCATTTCAACCTTCTGCCAATTCCAGCCGTCAAAGGCACAAAGAGCTGGAGGGCGCTGTATGTCCCGTTTTTTGTATGCCTTACCTGCCGTTCTGGTCCTGGTACCGGCCGTTGCCGGCCGGGCCCAGACCGGCACCGACATTCACGGCACCTGGACGGCGGAGATCCGCGCCGGGAAGGTGTTCCTTCAGGTGCGGACCACGGCCCCGCCCGATTCGACCAGATCGGGCAACTGGAACGGGGACTGGAACATGGGCCAGAGCTTCCCGATCGACGAGCTCTCGGGCCTGCCCGCCAACAACGATCAGCTCACCGCCGCCAGCGTCCGCTTCGATCTCCGCCGCGAGGCGGGCACGCTGTCGTTCGACGGGTCGTTCCGGGAGGGTCGCGGAGCGGGCCTGTTCACGTTCGCACCGCGGGACGCATATGTCGGCGAGATGAAGTCGCTGGGGTACACGGACGATCTGCCACTCTGGCGCCGCTATCAGCTCGCCGTCCACGACGTCGGGCCCAGATACATCCGCGAGCTGAAGTCCGAAGGATTCGACAAGCTCACGCTCGACGAGATTCAGCGCGCGAAGAGCCACGGTGTCGATATCGAGTACATCCGCGGCATCAAGGCGCTCGGCTTCAGAACAGCCTCCCTCGACACCCTCGTTCGCACGCGGGACCACGGCGTCACGCCCGACTACGTCAAGGCGATGAAGGCCGAGGGATACGGTGGAACCTGAAGCAGGCAGGGTTCGGCAGCGCCACGGTCGACGAGCTCGTGCGCGCGAAGGATCACGGCGTGACGCCTGAATTCGTCCAGGAAGTCCGCCGCCTGGGATTGAGCGCGTCAACGCTCGATCAGTTCGTGCGTCTGCGCGATCACGGGGTGCGCGAAGCGTTCGTGCAGGAACTGAAAGCGGTCGGGTACGACAAGGTCGCCGTGGAGGATCTGATCCGTCTGCGCGATCATGGCGTGACGGCGGCGTATGTCCGCGAGCTCGGGGCCCAGGGATTCAAGAACGTCCCGATCGAGGATCTGGTGCGGACCCGGGATCACGGCGTGTCGGCGGAGTACGTCGCCGACATGAAAGACCTCGGATTGAAAGATCTCACGTTGTCGCAGATCGTCCGGCTCCGCGATCACGGCATCACGCCGGGGTTCGTCAATCACGCT
>QHWF01000720.1 GCA_003222455.1 Acidobacteriota bacterium | reverse complement strand
GCGTCGTGAACGGCTCTGGATTCAACGCCGCGCCGCTCACGATCACGCGGCAGTAGAGCCGGCATATGCGAGCATCGACATTCGAAGCGTCATAACACGGTGATAAGGAACTTCCAATGAGAGGAATCGTGATCTGCGCGTTCGGCACGCTATGTGGCGTGGGAGTCGCCGCGCAGTCGGCGCCGATGTTGACGCTCGAGCAGGCGGTGCAGGAAGCGCTCGCGAGGAACGATCAGATCCTCAACCAGCACGATGCGACCGAGCAGGCGACGCTTGGTGTCCGTCTGGCGCGCAACACGTTTCAACCGAAAGTCACGCCGAACGTGCTCGGATCGTTCGGCCAGACGAACGTGAACAGCCAGAACTACCGCATCGACGTCAGTCAGAAGTTCGTCAGCGGGACCGAGATCCGCCTCGGCGCCGGCACGTCCACGGCGCAGATTCCGGCGATTGTCGGCGAGCCGTCGAGCGACATCCGGTTCTACAACGCCGACACGACATTGACGTTGAGCCAGCCACTGCTGCGCGGCCTCGGGCCCGGCGTCGCGCGCCGCGGTCTTTCGAGCGCGGAACTGCGACGCACCGACGCCGGCCGCCAGCAGGCGCTGGTTGAACAGCAGGTGACGCTGGCAGTCGCATCGGCCTACTACCATATCGTCGGGCAGCAGGCTCTCGTCGACGTGGCGCGGCAGAGCCTCGAGCGGGCCCGCCGGCTCCGGGAGGCATCCGAGGCAAGACTCGACGCGGGGCTGGTGTCGCAGCTCGACGTGCTGCGGGCGCAGCAGCTCGTCACGCAAGCCGAAATTCAATTCTTCGACGCGGAGTCGGCCGCCGACGATGCGCGCGATCGGCTGCGGTCGCTCGTCGGGCGCGACATGAGCACGCCGTTCAACGTCGCCACGGATATTCCGCGGCCCGGACAGGAACACGTCGAAGCCGATGCCGCTGTGGCGATCGCGCTGCCGAACCGGCTGGATCTGAAAAGTCTCGTGGCGAGCGGCGCCGACGCCGAGCGGCAGGTGTCGTTCGCGAAGAACCAGCTGCTGCCGCAATTCGACGTCAACGTCGCCTACACCCGGCGGCAGACGGCCGACAGCTTCGTCCACAGCTTCGGCGTCGACCGCTTTCAGCTGGCCACGTTCTTCACGATCGCGATGCCGGTGGATCGCACGCCGCAGCTCGTCGACTATCAGAACGCGCTCATCGAGCGCGACCGCCGCAAGCGCGAGATCGCCACGCTGCAGCGGCGAATAGCCGACGATGTGAAGCACGCGATTCGTGAGCGGGATCGACTGGTGCGCGGTCTCGCCGCCGCTGAAAACAGCGTGGACATCGCCCGGAAGGAGGTCGAGGTCGCACAGCTCCGGTACGAGCGCGGCCTTTCCAACAACCTCGACGTCGTCACGGCGGAAGGCAACCTGCTGGGGGCGCAGAGTCGACGCATCCAGGTGCTGGCCGATTCCGCGGTGGCAGGATTGAGCCTTCGCGCGGTGCTTGGCATCCTGAATCCAAGGAATTTGGAATTGGGAATTTCGAATTTGGAATGCGGAACCTCGAGCGTAGAATATGGACCGCGGAGTCGGGAATGATGGAGCGAATTCCGAATTCCACCTTCCGAATTCCAAATTTCGCGATCGGCATCGCGGCAATAATCGTCTGCCTCCTCGCCGGGAGTGCCTTCTGGCGGCGTACCGCAGTCGATCCATCGCTGACCGCGTTCGTCCGTAAAGGGCCGCTGACCGCGCGGCTCACCACGACCGGCATCCTCAGGCCAGCGCAGTCCATTACCTATCGATCGCCGCTCGCCGGGCGCGAAGCCGAGATCACCGAGCTCGCACCCGAAGGCATGCTGGTGAATGAAGGCGACCTGCTCGTCCGGCTCGACACGACGGAGCTGCAGCGCGAGCTCGAACGCGCGCAGCAGGAGGTCCGTCAGTCGCAGCTGGAGGTTCAGGTGGCAGACATCGAGCGGCGCGAGGCCGAGGCGGCGCTCACCGGCGTGTCGGAAGGCGAAGGCGCGCTCGCGGTGGCGGAGACGCGCACGCGCCTGCAGCTGGCAGACAAGAAGGTCGAGCGGTTGCGCCTGGAGTACGAGCAGCTGCAGCCGCTGCTCGAAAAGGGCTTCATCACGCGCGACGAATTGAAGAAGACCGCGGACGAGCTGGAGCAGAGTGAAGAGGAGGCGGCGCTCACGCGCAAACGCGCCGAGGTCGTCATCAAGCTGTCGCACCCGCGCGAGAGCCAGCGCGCGTCACTGCAGCTCGCACAGAAGCAATCGGCTCTTGAAAACACGCGGGCGAAGGCACAGGACGCGCGGGCGCGCCTGGCCCTGCTGATCGAACGGCTCGAGCAGTGCCGCATCTACGCGCGCCGAACGGGGCTGGTCGTCTACGAAGAATTTCTCGGCGCCACGCCGCGCCGCAAGATTCGTGTCGGCGATCGGGTCACCGGCAGTCAGGGCCTCGTGACGATTCCAGAGGTGAACCGGATGCTGCTCGAAGCGTCGGTGAGCGAAGCGGAAGTGCACCGGGTGCGGACCGGATTGGCCGCGGTGGTGCGAGTCGAAGCGTTTCCGGATCTGCGGCTGTCTGGCAGAGTCGCGCGCGTCGGCTCGCTCGCCCGATCGTCGGCCGACCGGCCCTTCGAGGACAAACGGTTCGATCTGATCGTCGAGCTCGATTCGACGCCGGCTGAATTGCGGCCCGAGATGTCGGCGCGCGCCGACATCGTCGTCGGCACGCGGTCCGACGCCCTGCTGTTGCCGATCACCGCGATCTTCGAACGGCAGGGACAGCTGGTGGCGCATGTCGTGCGCCCGTACGGGATCGAGGCGCGTCCGGTGGACGTCGGTGAATCGAGCGAGGCGCTGGTGGAAATCGTCAGCGGATTGACGGAAGGCGAGACTGTGATGCTCACCGATCCAGGTCACGCGGTCGTGGCCGCGGCGCCCGGCGGGAAGATACCGGCCGTTGATCGCGCACAACGGTCGCAGGCGGACCGCGGCCGCCCGTACCAGCCTCGGTGAATCCTGGACGGCAATGAAGGCACTTCATGCGGCGCACGGCTCCTCACGAAGACGCGAAGAAACACGAAGGTCACGAAGCAAGTTTGTCAATCGATTCTTCGTGCATCTTCGTATTCTTCGTGACTTCGTGAAGGCCCGCTATCGGCGTCTCGATGCGCTGCTGCCCATCGCCGCTGAAGCGCTGAGCCGCTATAAGCTGCGCACGGCATTGAGCATCCTCGGCATCGTCCTCGGCGTGGCGGCCGTCATCGCGATGATGTCGGTGAGCGAAGGCGCGCGGCGCGAGGCGCTCGACCAGGTGAACGCACTCGGCCTCGACAATCTCGTGGCGCGCAGCCGGGGACCGGGTGCGATTGGCGAGTCCGGACGCCGATTGACGGCGGGTGATGCCGATCATCTGCTCTCGCTCGTGCCGCTGGCGCATACGGCTTCACCGCTCATCGAGCGCTATCTGCGGCTGACGCGCAGCGATCGATCGGTGATGGCGCGCGTCGTGGGTGTCCGCGCCACCTATCAGGCGATTCTCCGGCTCTCTCTCGAACAAGGCCGCTTTCTTGCAGCCATCGATGAGTCGTCGGCAGCCACCGTGTGCGTGCTCGGCGCCTCGCTGGCGAAAGGCCTGTTCGGATATCGCGATCCAATCGGCGAGCAGCTTCGAATCGGCGCGGCCTTCTTCCAGGTGATTGGCGTGCTGCGCGACCAGCGAGCGGATCCGTTGTCGCCAAACGCCATCGCCTGGCGCGACATCGGGATGGCGGCCATGGTGCCGCTGGCGGCGCTGTCGGGACACACGCTGGCGGCGGCGCCGGAACAGCCGGTGGACGAGATCTGGCTGCGGGTGCGCGACGGCGAGCGCGCGGCCGAGCTCGCGCAGGTGTTCGAGCATGCGCTGAAGCGCATTCACGGTGACGGCGGCCCATTCGACATCGTCGTGCCGCGCGAACTGCTCGCTCAACGCTATCGCACGCAGCGGACCTTCGGCGTGATCATCGGCAGCGTGGCCGTGCTCGCGCTGCTGGTCGGCGGCATCGGGATCATGAACATGATGCTCTCGTCGGTCGTCGAGCGGACGCACGAAATCGGCATCCGGCGCACCGCCGGCGCGACGCGACGCGATGTGACGCTGCAGTTTTTGATCGAAGCCTTGCTGATGACGCTCAGCGGCGGAGCGCTCGGCATTGTCCTCGGGACGGCCGTTTCGTGGGGCATCACGGCGTACGCCGGCTGGAGCACTCGTGTGTCGCCTCTCGCCGTCGCCCTCGCGTTCGCCGTGTCCTGTCTGGCCGGACTCGTGTTCGGCCTCTATCCGGCGGTCAAGGCAGCAAGCCTCGAACCCGTGGACGCGGTCCGATACGAATGACCGGACTTCAGGCTCCAGGCTTTGGGCTTTCGGCTTTGGGCTTTGCGCCTGGAGTTGTTTTCTTCGTGCGCTCTTCGTGTCTTCGTGATCTTCGTGGTTGCATTTGGACAAGGGCAGTCATCGAACAAGCGCAGTCAGCGTGACAAGCGCAGTCACCGTGAAGCTTTCGGCTTGTTGCCCATGTGT
>QHWF01000719.1 GCA_003222455.1 Acidobacteriota bacterium | reverse complement strand
TGTTCTTCAGCGTTCCGGTGCCGATTTTCAATCGTAATCAGGGTGAGATCGCCCGAGCGGCAGCGGAAGGCGAAAAGTCGAACCGCTCCGTGGCCGCGCTCGAGACTCAGATCGCTGGTGAGGTCGCGTCGGCCTATCAGGAATTCGAGTCGTCTCGACAACTCCTGATCGATATCGAACGCGATCTGCTCGAGCCGACACGGGCCGCTCGCACCGGGACGACCTATCTGTATCAGGCGGGCGCCACGTCGCTGGTCGACGTGCTCGACGCGCAGCGCGCCTTCAACGACACCATGGAAACCTACTACACGGCGCAGGCCGCCTACCGCCGTGCACAGGCCCGGCTGGCCCTTGTCGTCGGGAAGGATGTCTCGCAATGAAGAGGAGGACCGTTGTCGTTCTGGCGTTCTGCGGTGCGTTCGTGCTGCCGGCCTGCCGGGCAGGCGCTCGATCGGCCGAGCAGTCCGCGTCACCGGCAGAAGGGACATCGAAGAGCAGCAACCCCGAGGTGCGACTCGATCCCTCACAACTGAAGCAGGTGCGCATCGAAGAGCTCTCGACTTTCGCACCGGCCGACGTGATCAAAGCGACCGGCACCGTCGAATTCAATGCCGATCGAATGGCCCGGATTCTGCCGCCGGTTCCGGGCCAGGTACAGGACCTGGCGGTGAACGCCGGCGACAGCGTGCGAAAGAGCGACGTGCTCTTCGTGCTCCGCAGCCGCGAGGTGGCCGCAGCCATCGCCGATCATCTGGCCAGCCACAAAGACCTCGAGCTCGCTGAGAAGACGTTCGCCATGACGCAGGACCTCTTCGAACACGACGCGGCTTCGCGCATCGCCATGCAACAGTCCGAAAACGAGCTGGCCAAGTCGAGGGCGAAGGTCGAGCAGACGGAGGAAGTGCTCCAGGTGCTCGGCCTCGATGCGCACACGGAGGAGGATGCCGCGCACCTGCAGTCGCGAGTTCCGGTTCGCGCGCCGATCGGCGGGATCGTCATCGAACGCACGGTGACGAACGGCCAGTTTGTCGGCCCGGAGAACACGCCGCTGCTGGTCATCGCGGATCTGTCGACCGTCTGGGTGGAGGCCGGCGTGTTCGAGCGTGACCTGCGTCACATCAACGCCGGACAGAAGGCGGACGTCACCGCCGCCGCGTATCCGAACGATCACTTCAACGCGCAGGTCGCCCGCATCGGCGCGGTCATCGACGCTCAGACGCGGACGGCCAAGGTGCGTTTTCTCGTCGCCAACCCGAACGCCAGGCTGAAACCGGGCATGTACACGTCGATGACCTTGTACCTGCCGGAATCGTCGTCATCGCTGACGCTGCCCGCGAAAGCCGTGTTCGTCGAGAACAGCCGGACGTTCGCGTACGTGCAGACGGGGCCACTGGCGTTTTCCCGGCGGGAAATCGAAACCGCCGCCGGCAGCTCGGATCGTCTGCGGGTGGTGCGCGGGCTCGAACCGGGCGACCGCGTCGTCGCCGACGGCGTGCTGCTGCTCCGGCAACTCGACTCGGACACGGGCGGCGACCGATGATTCGCCGCATCGTGTCGGTCGCACTGGACCAGCCGTTGTTCATGCTGATGCTGCTGATGCTGTTCGTCGGCGGCGGCCTCGCCGCGTTCCAGTCGCTGCCCGTCGAAGCCTTTCCCGACGTGACCGACGTGCAGGTGACTGTCATCACGCTCTTCCCCGGGCACGCGCCCGAAGAGGTGGAAAAGCAGATCACGATTCCGCTGGAGATCGGTCTGAGCGGCCTGCCGAACGCGGTCCGGATGTTCTCGCATACGCAGTTCGGGCTCTCGTACATCATCCTGACGTTCGACGACAACGCGAACGACTACTTTGCGCGCCAGCAGGTGCTCGAGCGCCTGCAGGGTGTGGATCTACCCGGCGGCGTGCAACCGCAACTGGCGCCGCTGTCGACGGCCATCGGCGAAATCTACCGATATCGTCTGCGCGGCGACAGCCTGAGTCCGACCGAGCTGCGAGGCATTCAGGATTGGGTCGTCAGCCGAAATCTCAAGATGATTCCGGGAGTGGCCGACGTCGTCAGTTTCGGCGGCTTCATCAAGCAGTATGAGGTCACCGTGAACACGGCGCGGATGAAGTCCTATCACGTCACGCTGCAGCAGGTGTTCACGGCGCTCGGGCACGGCAACGCGAATGCCGGCGGCAGTTTTCTCGAGCAGGGTGAGCAGCAGTACCTCATTCGCGGCATCGGCATGTTGCGGTCGAGCGACGACATCGGCGACATCGTCGTGGCCGAGCACGGCGGCACGCCACTACTCGTTCGCGATCTGGGCCAGGTGAACATCAGCACCGTCCCCCGTCAAGGCCTCGTCGGACAGGATGGCGACGATGAAATCGTGTCGGGGATCGTGCTGATGCGGAAGGGCGAGAACCCGTCCTACGTGCTCGCCGCGGTCAAGGATCGCGTCGCGGCATTGAACGCGTCGATCCTGCCCAGGCCGGTCCGGGTTGTGCCGTTCTACGATCGGACCGTCCTGATCGCCACGACGCTGCACACGGTGTTCAAGAACCTTCTGGAAGGCGCGCTCCTGGTAACGATCGTTCTGTACGTGTTCCTGGGCAATCTTCGTGCGGCCGGCATTGTCGCGGTGATCATTCCGCTGTCGCTGCTGGCGACCTTCGTCGGCCTGCGAATCCGCGGTATTCCGGCGAACCTGCTCTCCCTCGGCGCCATGGACTTCGGCATCATCGTCGACGGCGCCGTCATTGTGCTGGAAAACGTGTTTCGACACCTGAGTGAGCGCCAGGAACGCCACGGCGTGCCGAAGGCGATCATTCTGGATGCCGCTGCCGAAGTCGGCCGGCCCACGCTGTTCTCGATGCTCGTGATCATCATCGCGCATCTTCCCATCTTCACGCTGCAGCGGCAGGAAG
>QHWF01000718.1 GCA_003222455.1 Acidobacteriota bacterium | reverse complement strand
CGCATTCATGAGCAGGAGGCGCAGACCGACGTGACGAAGGCCCGCTACGACGTGCAGCGGGCGGAGCTCGACACCGTCCCGCACGAATTTCTCTCGCAGGTGGAGCAGGAGCAGAAGAAGCTGGCACTGGCGGACGCGAAGGCCAGGCTGGACGAGGCCGAGCGGAAGCTCAGAGCGTGGCGCGACATAGAGATGGCGGAGCTCGGCAGCAGGACCCAGAAGCGAGACAAGGCCCGCTTCGATGTGGAGTATGCCGAACGGCAGATGGGCGGCCTCGAAATCGTGGCACCTGTCGACGGCGTTGTGGCGATCATGCCGAACTGGCGCTCGTGCTGTCCTCCGCCGGACTTCAAGCCCGGCGACCGCGCCTGGCCCGGTCAGGTCATCGCCGAAGTGCCGGATCTTTCGACGCTGCGGGTGACGGCCAGGCTCGAAGAGGCGGAACGCGGCCGCATGCAACTGGGCCAGCGCGTCGTCGTCCGCGCCGACGCTGTCCCCGACAAGGAGTTGCCCGGGACGATCGGCGACATGAGCGCGCTCGCGCGCGTTGATTTTTCCAACTGGCCGCCGCAGCGCAATTTCGAGATGATCGTGAAACTCGATCAGATGGATGCGCGGCTGCGGCCCGGCATGAATGCAACCGTGCGCGTGGCCGTCGATCGCGTGGCGGACGCCGTCTTGATGCCCGCGCGCGCGGTCTTCCAGAAAAACGGCCGCTCGGTGGCCTATGTTTCACGGACGCGCGGCGGCTGGGACGAGCGGCTGGTGCAGTTCGCGCGCCGCGGCCAGGAACAGCTCGTGGTGCGCGACGGCGTCCGGCCGGGCGAGCGCGTGGCGCTGAAGGATCCAGTATCGCCGGTGAAATGAGCTTGCGATGAAAAAACCGGATCGTAGACATCTCGGCTGGTCGCTCGCAGGCTTGCTGGGCACCGCGCTCGTGATCACCGCGATCGTCGCGGCTCCGATTCAGAGCGTGCAGACGGAGGGAAGCGTTATCCCGACAGCGCGCGTCACCGAGGGCGACGTACCCGTCGTGGTGTACGCGACTGGTGATCTCAGGCCTTTGAAGGCGCAAACGCTCGTGGCGCCGTCGCTCGGCGGTCCGTTGCAGATCCTCCACATCGCCGCCACCGGAACACCCGTCGAGGCAGGCGACGTCGTGGTCGAATTCGATCGGAGCGAGCAGGTAGAGCGGCTCGAAACCGCGCAGTCGGAGCTTGCGCAGGCGGAGCAGGAGATCGCCAAGATGCGCGCGGACGCCGTGGTGCAACGGGCGCAGGATGACGTGACGCTGCTCACGGCGCGGTTCGACGTCCGGCGCGGTGAGCTGGATGTGCAGGGCGCCCTGCTCAAGAGCGCAATTGAGCAGCAGAAGCTGGTGTTGACGCTCGAAGAGGCGAAGGGGCGGCTCGCGCAACTCCAGGATGACCTGAAGTCGCGCGCCGAGACCGATCGGGCGTCATTGGCCGTGCTCGAGGAAAAGCGCAACAAGGCCAAGCTCCAGATGGACAACGCCCAGCGGAACATCGACAACATGAAGCTGCGTGCGCCGTTCGCCGGTCTGGTCGCTGTGAAAGACAACGACATGAACAATGCGGCATGGGCCGGCGCAGTGGTGCCGGAATTCCGGGCCGGTGACACGGTCAACCCCGGCCGGCAGATTGCCGAGGTGCTGCACCAGTCGGGGATCGAGCTCATCGCCAAAGTCAATGAATACGATCGCGCGCACCTCAGCGCCGGTCAAAAGGCCGATGTGACGATCGACGCAGTGGAGGGGAAGAACCTGGCCGCGACAATCAAGGCCGTCGCGGGCGCCAGCCGCCGCGACGTGTGGTCCTGGAACGACCCGACACGAACGTTCGACGTCAGCTTTGACTTGACCGGCAGCGATCCGGCCAGTCTGCGCCCGGGTCTCACCACGAAAGTGCGCGTCACAGGGGCGCCGATCAAAGCGGCGCGGTACTTGCCGCGCCAGGCGCTTTTCGAACAGGACGGCAAGCCCGTCGTGTTCGTCCGTCAGGGCCGCTCGTTCGAGCCGCGCGAGGTCAAGCTGTCGGACCGGACCGAAACCCACATTATCGTGACCAATCTGCCGGTCGGGACGGAAGTGGCGTTGCGAAATCCGCTTGCGGAGGAACAAAAAGGCACGGGAAGCGCCGGACCGGTACAGCCAAGAGCAGGCTCATGATCGCGCTTTTTCTTCGTTACCCGAGTTCACAGTTTGGCACAGAGCTTCAGGATCTGCAGCTCGGGTTGGACAACCTTCGCCTCCACAAGCTGCGCTCGCTGCTGACGATGCTCGGCATGATCTTCGGCGTCGCGGCCGTCGTCGCGATGCTGTCGATCGGAGCGGGCGCGCAGCAGCAGGTCATGGCGTTCATCGAGCAGCTCGGCGTGCGCAACGTGATCGTCGAGGCGCGCGAGACGACTGATCCGCAGGCGTTCGGGAAAGTGCGGAATACGTCGCCTGGGTTGACCTTTCAGGATTACCGCGTGATCCGCGCGACGATGGAAGGAATCAGCGCCGCGACGCCGCGCAAGCGCTTCCTGCCATCGAAGATGTTGCCAAAGCCGCAGCGTGATATGCCCACGGTGTACGGCGTTGCACCGTCGTACATTCCAATCGGCAATCTGCGGCTCGCGGCCGGCCGCTTTTTCGATGAAAGCGAAAGCGAGCGCGCCATCCCGGTGGCGGTGCTCGGCGAAGGCGCCAAGGCGGCGCTGTTCGGTCCCGAGGAAGCGGTCGGACGCTATATCAAGGTGAATGATCAGTGGCTGCGGGTCATCGGCGTGGCGGGGCCGCAGCTCAGCGTGCAGACCGACACGCTCACTGTCCCGGAGGGGGACCGGAACAACCTGATTTATGTTCCGCTCTCGACGTCCATGCTCCGGCTCGAAGACAACTACAGCCGGTTCCGCGACGAGATCGACGGCATCTATCTCCAGCTCGAGCCTGGCATTGACAGCGTGGTCAGCGCCGAGACGATCCGCGGCGTGCTGAACGCGTCGCACCGGAACACACCGGATTTCAGCGTCATCGTGCCAGCCGCCCTGCTCGCAGAGCAGCGGCGGACGCAGCGCATTTTCGAGGTGGTGATGGTCGCACTCGCATCGATTTCGCTCCTCGTCGGCGGCATCGGGATCATGAACATCATGCTTGCCAGCATTCTCGAGCGGACGCGCGAGATCGGCGTCCGCCGGGCGCTCGGCGCGCGCCGGGCCGATATCGTGCGGCAGTTCTTGATCGAAACGATTCTGATCTCGGTCGTCGGCGGCACCATCGGAGTGATTGTGGGCGTTGGGATGTCACGGCTGATTGGCCTGTTCGCGGGCTGGTCCACCATCGTAACGGCGAGCTCGATCATGCTGGCGTTCCTCGTGTCCGTGTTCGTCGGCCTGGTGTTCGGGCTGTACCCCGCCCGGCGCGCCGCATGTTTGGATCCAATCGAAGCCCTCAGATACGAATGAAGTACTGATTCAGCCTGCCGGCCGCATTTGAAATGCCAAACTGAATCACGAAGCTGTTGCCAGCACCGGAAGTTTTCGTTCAACCAGGAGGCCCCGGCGTGCACCTGCGCTCGCTCGGTCTGATCACCGTGTTCGGCGTGCTCAGCTGCGTGGCCTGCCTGTCGCGCCGGCTCGGAGCCCGTCGGAGAAATGGGAAACGGGCTCCTAGTAGGCGCGCTACGCGCGCAGTAATCTTCGAATTATGGCTGCTTTTCGCCGGCGAAGCCGGCCTGCTCGGAGCGTGTTCTCGTTTCTCGGACACGCTCCGCGTAAAGGATGCCGATGCGGTGATTCGCATCGACACACACATGGACCCGCCACGCTGGGCCACGCTCGAGCGGCAGCTCCTGGCCGACAACGTGCCGGCATGCCGGGAGTTCTTCAAGAAATACTTCGACGACCGCGGCTACCTTCAGTGCTTCGTGCGTTGGGGCGCCAATGACGGCCCGGACGACGCGTTCGAAAATTTCAACCACTGGCCCGAACTGCATGCCCTGGGGGCCAGCGATGACGTGCTCCAGATGTTCCTCACCGGTCACGAGGGACTGCTCAAGCAGTACACCGAAGCCAGGACAACCGACGTGCCGATCGCCCGGCAGGGGATGTACTACAAGGAATTCATCGTCCAATCCGATTGGATGCACCATGGCGAAGGGCTGCAGCTCTTCAACCGGATGGGCCTGTCGGTCCCGACGGATGCGAAATACCAGGAGCGGGCCCGGCGATTTGCCGGATTTTACATGGGCGACGATCCCGAGGCCCCGAACTACGACCCGGTGCACAAAATCATCCGCAGCATGGAAAATGGCAGCCGCGGGCCGATGCTCCGAAAAGCGACGGCTCTCGATTGGGTGGGCGACCCGTTCGACGTCAAGGGATTCGACGCCTTGCACGGCGAATCGACGTTCGAGCAATTCCTGGCCCACTATCAGGAATACAGCGACGTCGTCGGCGATCACTTTCTGAACCTGGCGGCAACCACGCTGCCGATGAATGCGTATCTTCTGGCCGGCGATCCCAAGTACAAGAAGTGGCTGGTGGAGTACATGGACGCCTGGCTCGATCGGATGAAGCGCAACGGCGGCATCATCCCGAGCTTCGTCGATCTGGACGGCACCATCGGCGGTCCCGACGGCAAATGGTGGGGCAACGCCTACGGCTGGGGATTCAGTCCGGTCAATCCGGTCACGGGCCGCCGGGAAGATCGCAATCGGATTCCGCGCGCCCTAGTCGGTTTCAACAACGCGCTGCTCGTTACTGGCGATCAGAAGTACGTCGATGCGTGGCGCACGATGATGGATGCGGTGAATTCGCATGCGCGCGAAGTCGACGGGCGCACGCAGTATCCGACGATGCACGGCGCCGACGGCTGGTACGGCTGGCGCAATACGCCATGGAACGTTGGCGCGCTGGAAGTCTGGTACTGGTCGCAACGGGCGAAAGACCTGGAGCGCGTGGGCGGCGAACGTGGATGGGTCGCGTTCCTGCAAGGGCGCGACTCCGCGTATCCCGAGCAGGCGCTTGAACGCGACCTCACCACGATCCGGCAGCGGCTGAACGCCCTCCGCCGTGATACGACGCCGCCGGAAAGACGCCTGGCCGATAACATGCTCGATTACAACCCCGCGGCTACCGAGTCGCTGGTGCAATTGATGTGGGGCGCGCTGCTGCCCGGCCGCGAAGGCGGACTGCTGAACGCTCGGCTGCGCTACTTCGATCCCGAT
>QHWF01000717.1 GCA_003222455.1 Acidobacteriota bacterium | reverse complement strand
AATAGCCGTGCTTCACATGCACCGTGGCGACCGCGACGAACATCACGCTGATGATCAGGGTTGCCGCGAGCGGCGTGGCGAGGCCAAGCGCCAGGAGCAGCCCGCCGGTAAACTCCGCCAATCCGGCGAACAGCGCGTTCCGGCGCCCGGGGATAAAGCCGAGCTGTTCCAGAAATCCACCGGTGCCCTTCAGACCGTACCCGCCGAACCAGCCAAACAGCTTCTGCGCGCCGTGCGCCGTCATGGTGAGGCCGACAACGAGCCGCAGGATGAGAAGACCGAGAGCCATACCAGACCTCGTGCTTTCTGTTGGAGTGGCAGTAGCCAATGAGGTGCGACTGCATCAATGTGACATCAACGCGCATGACGTTCGGCTGAACCGGTCGTTTGCCGTTGACCGGTTGCCGCCGCCTTCTCTATCGCGTCCAACATCCGATGGCGCGTGACCGCATCGTCGAACGTCGGACAGAGATGCGTTCCCTCGCGATAGTCGCGGGCGAAATGCGCGTACGCCTGGGCGACGTTGGCGGCAGGGCCGCGCGGCGCCAAGAACCGGTACTGCGGCGGCACCGGCAGAGCCTCGACGGAGGGCTGCGCGCCGTTGCCGCCACGGACGGTCAGGTCAAAGATCTGGGCCTGGCCGCCGTCGGCCGTAACCTGGAGGTCGCCCTCGGTGCCGTTGATCTCCCAAAGGAAGTTCGTGCCGCGTGAACGCCCGCCCCGATAGTGAATCGCGAACGCGGCGCCGCCCTCGAGCAGTCCGGCGACGGCCACCTGATCGTCCGCGTGCATCGGCTTGCGCTCGCCGGTCCCTGCGATCGAGAATGATTTACGCCGCATCGTCATCGTCGCGGAAAGCTCGTGGACTTCGCCGAGGCAGTAGCAGAGGGCATCGGCGGCGTGGCCGACGGCGATCGAGAGCAACGTTGCGCCGTTGTTCTTGTCGTTGAGATACACGTTGTATGGCTCTACGACCGGTCCCCAGCCCATTCCCGAGCCGATCAGCGTGGTGGATAGCACCTCACCCACGTACCCCTGGCGAATCAGATCGCGCACGTAGAGCACTGCCGGCGCAGCGCGCGCCTGCAACCCTGCCACAGCCAGGGCGCGTTGCTGTTTCGCCAGAGCGGCCAACTTCTCCGCCTCCTGTAAGCCATTGCCGAGTGGCCATTCGCAGTACACGGCCTTCCCCGCGTTGAGCGCCGCAGTCGCCAGCTCGAAGTGATGCGGCACTTTCACGGTGATGGCGACGACGTCCACGTCAGCGCTGTTCACGAGATCGTGATGGTTGTCGAACGCGCGCCGCACGCCGAAGCGCGTGCCGGCGGCGTCGGCGGATTCGCGCCGGCTGGTGGACAGCGCCGTGATCTCAAAGTCATCCGGGAGCGACTGCAAGGCCGGAATGTGCGCCTGTGCCGCCCAGCCGCGATCCGGATTCGCACCGATGATGCCGACGCGAATTCTCTGGGTCATGATGTCTTGTTGAACATGTAGCGAGCGATCTTCCAGCCATTCGCGCCCCGAGTGAACACGAAGAGCTCCCGATTTTGCTCGGGCCCGCTCGCTCCCGTGGCCACCACGGTGGCCGTGCCCGCCGAGTGGGTCCGCGCGTACGCGACATCGCCCTTGACCGTCAGCTCGTCGATGGTGAAGTGGATCGCGATACGGATGTTCGAAAACACCGCGTCGTACGCACCCCGAACGGCCGGCCTGCCGGACGCCGTCGGGAAGCCCGCCGGCATGAACACGCCGTCCTCGGCGTAGAGCTGTTCGATCCGAGCGGCGTCGCCGGCGTTCAACGACGTTTCGTAGTTCGTCAACAACGTGCGGAGCTCTTGCTCGGCGGAAGACATCACAACCTCCGTATGGTGCTTCGGGGTGAGGGCCAGGAGCGCGAACGGCAGCAGCAGTGCGGAGAAGCGAGACCGATGTGTCATTGGGGGTCCGAGGTTTGGGGTGGAGCGAACGCGATCAGCAGGTCGCGGAGCGCGGTCAGGCGAGCCCGGCCGAGATGCCCGAGAGTTTGCTTCGCGGCGTCGGCCACGGCGCGATCGAGCCGACCGAGCAGGGTTCTGCCTGCGGGGGTGATCCGATTGGTGCTGCGACGGCGATCGTCGGCATCGGTGCCGCGCATGACGAGTTTTGCGTGCGCCAGACCTGACACCAGTCGCGTGAGATCGGAATCGCGCGTAACCATGCGCGCGCCGATCTCGGTGCACGAAAGGCCGCCCCGCCCCGCCGCGCGGAGGATACGCAGGACGTTGTATTGCGACGGCGAGAGCCCGGC
>QHWF01000716.1 GCA_003222455.1 Acidobacteriota bacterium | reverse complement strand
CTTCCTCTACTACGTGCTGTTGTGGACGTCGCGCGCGGGCGCGATCAGCGGCGTGCTGGTTCCGGGCTTCGCGGCGTGGATTGCGAACATCGTGCTCGGCATCGCCGGCCTGGGCCTGCTGGTGTGGCGCGCCGGCGCGACGGATCAGCCGATTCGCATCGCGGTTCCGGTGTTCTGGCGCGGCTGGACGGCGGCGAGCGGCGCGCCGGCGCCGGTGGCGAACGGCCAGATGGCCTGGCGGCAGCGAGTCGTGCTCGTCGTCCGCATGCCGTACATCGATCTCCCCAGGCCGACGCTGCTCGACTTGTATGTCTCGCGCCAGTACCTGCGGATCTTCATGGTGGCGTTCGTGTCGCTCG
>QHWF01000715.1 GCA_003222455.1 Acidobacteriota bacterium | reverse complement strand
CGCCCCGATGGTGCTGTTTGCCGCGGTCTGCAGCGGCGTGCTGTTCGAGATGCAGGAACACGTGCTCGCCATGTCGAACCGTGAAGCGCAGCGGCTGAACGCGACGATCCGCGGTTGGCCGGTGCAGACGTTCGGCACGCTCGATCGCCGCTGGATCCTCGGCAACACCGGCGCCATCTATCACTACGACTTCTTCGACCCGGCGGTGAACCAGTTTGCCGGCCTGTCGATTTTCGAGGTGGACGCGGCGGCGTGGCGTCTGGCCTCCCTGACATATGCCAAGAGCGTCGGCCTGGTGCCGGGACCTGGCACCGGCGGCGAATCTTCCCTGATCTGGCTGGGGCGTGACGGATGGGTCCGCGACTTCACCGTCGCGACGGAGCACGATACGACCGGAACGGCAGTCAACTATCAGCCCTTCGCGCAGCGGCCGCTGTCGCTCGAACCGCCGAAGTTCTTCAACGCGCCCGAGCCCGACGCGGATCGCATGACGTACGCCGAGCTGAACCGATACGTGACCGAGCTGCAGGCCAGCGGCTACTACGTGATCAACTACATCGTCCAGCTGCACCGGAAGGTCGCGTTCCCGTTCGTGACGGTCGTCATGACGCTGCTGGCCGTCCCGTTTGCGGCAACCACCGGACGTCGCGGGGCGCTGTACGGGATCGGCATTGGCATCGTGATGGCCATTGCGTACTGGATCATGTTGAGCGTGTTCGGTGCGCTCGGTGCCGGCGGTGCGATGTCGCCGCTGCTCGCGGCCTGGGCGCCGCGCACCTGACTCAACTCTGAACTCTCAAGTTTCAACTCTCAACATCGAGATTCGAGAACTTGAGAGTTGAGAGTTGAGAGTTGAGAGTTGAGAAATGTCCTACCGTTGCAGCGTCGCCTGCGCAACCCAGAAACGGCTCGACGTCCCACGCTTCGTGTTCACGGGATCGATGACGAACATGATGCTGCGGACCGCCTCGAGCGGGAGCGCCGTGGACTGAAAACCGCCGACCGGTCTGAACTCGCTGAACGAAAGCGTTCGATCTTCGTCCGACACGTCGACGAACATCGACCGTTGCCAGCGCTCCCATTCACTCCCCTTCCCTGGCACGCGTAACTGCACCGAGACGCGCATCGGCCGTTCGGCGCGCACGGTGAGGGCGATTGCCGAGTGGCCAGCGAGCCCCGCGGGTGTGGCGTACGCCAGCGCGACGACTGGCGCCGGCGTGATCTGATTCGACAACCCGAAGCGGAGCCGCAATTCGTTCCGGCCTACGGCCGGAGCCAGGTCGAGGGCCGCCAGCGACGTCGGATCGTGTTCCACCGACCAGCCGTCCGCCGTCGCGCCGTCGAACATTGGTTGGCTGCGGGTGACCGGCGGGCGGCCCTCCTCGGACGCCGCTGGAGCGCCGGATCCACGAACGTAGATGGCGTTGCTCCTGATCCACGCGAGATCTCGCGACCGGCCCGTGGAGCGAATCTCGACCCAGTACGCGGCTGGCGCGTCGGCGACCGTCAAGGTGAATTCCTGTTCGTGGTGATTGCCGCTGACGACCTTCGCTCCATTCCAGACCGAGGTCGTGAAAGGCGGCGGCGCATTCGTTCGCACGCGCAGGACCACAGGTCCGCCAGGGGGTCCGCCCCTTGGGTCTGACCCGCGGATCTGACCGAGTTGGAGCTCGTCTCCCTCCAGGGCGATGCCGGACGAGGAGGTGGCGGTGAAGTCCAGCCAGCCCGGACTGGCAATTCCGTTGATGATCGAATGCAGGTGGCCGGCGCGAATCGCCCGGATGACGCCCGGGGCATCGACGGCCGCCATGCCCGACAGCGGCCGCTCGGGCCGAACACGCACCGACAGCACGCGGAATGACGGCTCGTATCCGGGCAGCGGCAGCGCGAACCCGCCGTCTCCCGGGTCGGAGTTGCGCAGCGCGAGCCGTGCATGCGCGTCGGCGCCAACTACGGTCACAACCGGACGCCGCTCGGCGGTCGCGGCCCACCGGGCCGGCAGCGTCACGTCCTCCGCGAGGAGGCCGGTGATTGTCTCCGCGGGTCGAAACGGATAATCGACCAGCGCAGACAACAGGCGCAGCCTCGGCCGCCATCCCGCTTGCTGCGCCTGCACGCGCCAGCCGGTGTCGGGATTCACCATCTCGATGGCATCGAACGGCGCGTCCCACTCGCGCCATCGCAGCTCCGGTTTGGGCGAGTCGGGATGCGCGACGATGCCGAATCCGCCGAGGCGCCGCACGTCTTCGACGACGTCCCGCGCTTCCCCACCCAATGGATACGGAGCCGGCGGCAGGTCGAGCGCGATGTAGTGGCCGCCGGTCGTGCTGATTTCGACACCGTCGAGGCATAGCACGCCCGATCGATAGGCGGGCGCGTCGGGCTTGCGCGTCCCGTCGCCGTGGTCGGTGAACACGATGAACTGGAGCCCGGCTCGTGCGGCGGCAGCGGCAATTTCGTCCGGCGCCAGCGATCCGTCCGATCGACTGGTATGGATGTGAATGACGCCGGCGATCGTTCCGTCGGCGGGCGCGCCAAGAAGGAGCCGTCGCGGTTGGATGGTGAGACCGACAAAAACGCCGACGGCGGCTGTGAGAGCCGCCGTCAGCATCGCAATCTTTTTCAAGTGGCTCGAGGAGTCCACACGGCACGACACTCAACGCAGAAACCGCAGAACTCGCAGAACAAACCGGTTTTCTCTGCGGGTTCCGCGCGTTCTGCGTTGATCGTCGTGGCTAGAGCCCCGCTGCTGCCTTCAATGCCGCGGCTTTGTCGGTGCGCTCCCATGTGAATTCCGGTTCGGCGCGGCCGAAGTGACCGAACGCCGCCGTCTTCTTGTAGATCGGCCGGCGAAGATCGAGTTCGTCGATGATGCCGCGAGGCGTCAGCTTGAACTGATCGCGGACGATGGTGGTAATCGTGCTTTCCGGAATTCGTCCAGTCCCTTCCGTGTACACCATCACCGATACCGGATCCGCCACGCCGATGGCATAAGCGAGCTGCACCAGCGCCCGATCCGCAATGCCGGCCGCGACGACGTTCTTCGCAATGTAGCGCGCCATGTAGCACGCCGAACGATCCACCTTCGTGGGATCCTTGCCGGAGAAGGCGCCGCCGCCATGAGGCGCCGCGCCTCCGTACGTATCGACGATGATCTTGCGGCCCGTGACTCCGGCGTCGCCATGCGGACCGCCCACCACGAATCGACCGGTCGGGTTCACGTAGATCTTGGTGTTCGAATCGCGCAGCTCTTCCGGAATGACGCGGTTGATGATCTTTTCGACGATGTCGGCCTTCATCGTTTCCTGCGTGACGTACGGGCTGTGCTGGCTGGACACCACCACGGCATCCACCCGCATCGGGCGGGTGCCGTCGTATTCGACCGTCACCTGCGATTTGCCATCCGGGCGGAGGTACTCCAACAGACCGTCCCGCCGCGCGCACGAGAGACCCTTGGTGAGCTTGTGTGCGAGCATGATCGGCAGCGGCATCAACTCTTCCGTCTCTCTGCACGCAAAGCCGAACATGAGGCCCTGGTCGCCGGCGCCACCGGTGTCGACGCCCATCGCGATATCGGGCGACTGGCTGTGAATGGAGGACAGAACGGCACATGTTTCGGCATCGAACCCGTACTTGCCGCGGTTGTAGCCGATGTCGTTGATCGTCGCGCGCACGATAGTCTGAAAATCGACGTAGGCGCTGGTCGTGATCTCGCCGGCGATCACGGCGAGCCCGGTGGTGACGAGCGTTTCGCACGCAACACGGCTGAGCGGGTCCTGTGCGAGAAGCGCATCGAGAATGGCATCGGAAATCTGATCCGCGATCTTGTCGGGGTGGCCCTCAGTGACCGACTCGGAGGTGAAGAGGTGCCGTCCGTTACGGCTCATGCCGTGCTCCTTCGTACGATGACAAATTGTGGAAACCGAAAAACGGTTAAGTTTAGCAGAATCAGGGCCGGGGGTGAAACCGATCGTAAACGCTGCGGAGCCGCGCGGCGAGCACGTGTGTGTAGATCTGTGTAGATGACAGGTCCGCGTGCCCGAGCATCATCTGGATGGCGCGCAGATCGGCGCCGTGTTCGAGCAGGTGCGTCGCGAAGGAGTGGCGGACGACGTGCGGGCTCAGCGTGCCCGGCAGCTGTGCCCTGCGTCCATGCTGCTTCAGGATTTTCCAGAATCCCACGCGCGTCAGCGGTCCGCCCCGCGCATTGACGAACAGGCGCGGCGAGGCTCGTCCCTTCAGCAACGCTCGACGGGCAGACTGCTGGTACTGCGTGATCCAGTCCGCGGCCTGCTCGCCGATCGGCACCAGGCGTTCCTTGTTCCCCTTGCCGATGCACGTCATGAACTGCTGATCGAGGTGGAGATCGGCCGGCCGGACGTTCACGAGCTCCGACACCCGCAGGCCCGTCGCATAGAGCAGCTCGATCATCGCGCGGTCGCGCAATCCCAGGGGTGTCGTGACGTCAGGCTGTGCGATTAAGCGCTCGACCTGGTCCACCGACAAGAACCTGGGGAGTGCCGGCCACGCACGGGGCGGCTGGAGGTCGTCGGCCGGATTGTGCTCGAGGCGGCGATCGAGCACCAGGAACCGATAAAAGCCGCGCACGGCCGCTACCATCCGGGCGACCGTCCGGGGGGACAATCCTCGCGACATCTGCTCGCGCACGAACTCCTCGAGCGCCTGACGATCGAGGCGGTCGAGCCTCCGCTCGGCTTTGGCCGCGAAGGCGGCGAGCGCGGTCAGATCCCGGCCGTAGCTTTCGAGCGTGTGGCCGGCCAGCCGGCGTTCCACGCGCAGATGGTCGAGATAGGCGTCGAGCATGGCGGCCACTATGATAATATTGACGGTTCGTGTTCTGAGGTTGGTCCAGCATGCCTGTCCGGTCGAAGTGGCAGTCCCTCCCCACCGAGCAAATCAATCCTTCGACGCTCGCCATCGACAAGCTGTCTGCCACCGACATCGTCGAACGGATGTTGACCGAGGACCGCAAGATGCTCGCCGCCGTCCAGCGGGAGAAGGATCGGATTGCCGTCGGGGTCGAGATCATCACGAACGCGCTCCGCAAAACCGGCCGCGTCATCTTCGTGGGCGCGGGAACCAGCGGCCGTCTCGGCGTGCTGGAATCGGCCGAGATGCCGCCGACCTTCGGCACCGATCCCGATCTCGTGCAGGCGATCATGGCGGGCGGCCAGAACGCGGTGCTGCGTGCGCGCGAAGGCGTGGAAGACAACTACGAGGAAGGCGCCCGGTCGATCAATCGGCTCAGGCCGACCACGAAAGACGTCGTCGTCGGGGTGTCAGCGAGCGGGATGACGCCGTTCGTGCGCGGCGCACTCACCCGCGCGCGTCGCGCCGGGTCGAAGATTATCTTCGTCACCTGCGATCCGAATAACGAGTTACAGACGTTCGTCGATCTCACGATCGCGCCCGCGGTCGGACCGGAGGTGATTGCGGGCTCCACGCGGCTCAAAGCGGGCACCGCGACGAAGCTCGTGTTGAACATGCTCACCACCGCGGCGATGATCCGGATCGGCAAGACGTACGGCAACCTGATGGTCGACGTGCAGATGGGATCCGAGAAGCTGCGCGATCGCGCGCGCCGGATCATCGTCATCGTCACGGGCCTGGATTATGACGAGGCGGACAACCTGTTGCGGCGGGCGCACTGGAACGTCAAGGCGGCGATTGTGATGCAGAAGAGCGGGCTGTCGCACAACCAGGCGTTGTCCCGCCTGCGCCATGCGCACGATATCGTCCGCGACGCCATCGGCGAAGACGTGGAAGCGCGGTTGCGGGAGCTTTTGAAGGTTGGATAGTCAACCACGGAGGACACGGAGGACACGGAGGTTCAATCCTCCGTGCGACTCTTCGACAGTGCGCAGATCGTCCCGACAACGTCGACGACAGTACCAAGGCGTCCCTGCGCTGTATTGAGAGTGAGCGCGCTACAGGATTTTTCCTCCGCGTCCTCCGCGTCCTCCGCGGTGCGATTGACATGACGCGTCCTTAGCAGTCCTTCAATCGCTCCGCGGCCGCGCGATCGAGCCACACTTCCGCGTGCCGGTGCAATTGCAGGAACGACGCCGGCAGCCGCGGCGTGACCGGGCCCCGCACCATCCGTGCGACGGTGGCGGCCTTCGAGGCGCCCGTGGCGATCAGCACGATCCGCCGGGTGCGCAGGATGGTCGCCATGCCCATCGACAGCGCCTCGCGCGGCACGTCCCGCAGGCGCCCTCCGAACCACGCGGCATTCGCCCGGCGCGTTGCCGGGCGCAGGCGCGTCCGGTGCGTCTGCGCGACCAGGGCCGGCGCCGGCTCGTTGAATCCGATGTGGCCGTTGGTTCCCAAACCGAGGATCTGCAGGTCGATGCCGCCGGCGCGCGCGATCGCGCGGTCGTAGCGGCGGCACTCCCCATCGACATCCGCAGCCACGCCATCGAGAAAATGCACCTGAGAGGCCGCGATGTTGATGTGATCGAACAACTCGCGCTGCATGAATGCGCGGTAGCTCCGTGGATCCCGGGCCGGGAGCCCGAGGAACTCGTCGAGGTTGAAGGTCGTCACGCCGGAGCAGTGCAGCGCGATCAGCTCGCGATACAGCGGGATCGGTGTGTGCCCGGTCGGCAGGCCAAGGACCAGCGACGGCCGGACCGAGATCGCGCGCGCTAGATTGCGGCCGAGCGCCTGCCCGACAGCACGGGGCGTGCTGAAGATCCGGATGCGCGTCCACGCGCCAGGGAACGTCACGATGGAACGCTGAGGCCGCAAAGGACGCAAAGAAAAACAGGGCCGCGTCTGGGTGATGACAACCTGCTACCGAGCACACGAACCTCAGCATCCTTCGCGGTTGCTCCATTTTTTGCCACGAAGACACGAAACCACGAAGAAAGCCCTTGGGTACATGATTCTTCGTGCGTGCTTCGTGTCTTCGTGACTTCGTGGTTGCATTTTTGGTGGTTGCATGTCATGGGCTAGGAGCCATCAGCGCGAGCGCTCTTGTATTTCGGGATGACGGCGCCGCCGCGGGCTTCTGCGAGGGCCAGCCACACGGCGCCGACGGCAGGCTCTTCCTCGAGGACGTGAACGCTCGAGCGCGGTGCAATTTCCGTGAGCCTGTGCGGAAGGTGGGCGACGAGCCAGGGCACGACGCGAAAGACACTCCCGGCCAGAAAGAACGTGAATGCGTCGCCTCGCATCTCGAGGCGCGTGGCCACGGATCGCGCGGCCAGGACCAGCTCGTCGCCGGCTTGTTCGAGGATCCGGGTTGCCACGGCGTCGCCGCGAACGGCGGCACGATCGACGATCGGGCCAAGCGCCGCGACGCTCTTCCGCGGGATGTCCCGGTCGTAGACGATTCTCGGCAGCCGCGAGACGTCGGCGATCCCGAAGTGCGCGAGCACGTCCGGGCGCAGTCGTGTGGCCGGGCCACGCCCGTCGCCCGCCCGCATGACCGCGGCGAGGGCTTCGCGTCCAATCCAGTAGCCGCTGCCCTCGTCGCCGATCATGTGGCCCCAGCCGCCGGCGCGTGCCGCCTCGCCGTGCGCGTTCCTGCCATACACGATGGATCCCGTTCCAGAAATGATGACGATGCCGGGTGCGTCGCGGGCGCCGGCGACCAGCGCGATCAGCGCGTCGTTGACGACCAGGACGCGCGATCGGTGGCCGATGCGGCGCATGATCGCGGTGACGGTGTTGGCTTCGTCCTGCCGGTCGACGCCGGCGATGCCCAGGCAGATCGCATCGGGCGTCACGGGTCGCCCGTCGAGCGCCGCCTCCATCACCTGATGCAGGACTTTTTCGACCGCCAGCTCGCCCGCCGCGTGCAGGTTCGCGCCCGGCCCGCGGCCCTCAGACAGGATGAGCCCGCGTTCGTCGGCGAGCAGGCACACTGTCTTCGTTCCCCCGGCGTCAATGCCCAGGACATGCATCCGTCCTGACGATTATTACCCGGGGTGGCCGCTCGATCTATGGTACGCTCACCGACCGTTTCCATGCCCCGCGGCTAGGAGCGTGTTCGAGTAACTGACGCCCGCCGTGGAACGCAAAGGCCGCGAAGGCCGCTGAGAAAGCCTGTCTCTCTTTGCGTCCTTTGCGGCCTCTGCGTTCGATCGGGAGGTTCGCTCTCTATCGTGGTCCTCACCTGGATTGACTACCTCGTGATCGGCGGCTACCTGCTGGCCATCACGGTGTTTGGATCCCAGTTCGCGCGCTTTCAGAAGACGACCCGCGATTACTTTCTCACCGGCCGATCGGTCCCCTGGTGGGCCATCTGCTTCACCATCGTCGCCACCGAGACGAGCACGCTGACCTTCATCGGCGTACCGGCCATGGCGTATGCCGGCAACATGACGTTCCTGCAACTCGTGTTCGGCTACGTCATCGGACGGGTCCTGGTGAGCCTGCTCTTCATTCCCGCGTACTTCCGGGGCGAACTGTTCACCTCGTACGAGCTCCTGCAGCGCCGGTTCGGTCCGCGCGTCAAGAACCTGTCGGCGTTCATCTTTCTCGTCACGCGCGCGCTCGCCGACGGGATCCGGCTGTTCGCAACGGCGCTCGTCATCTCCGTGGTCACGCACGTCCCGGTTACCTGGGCGGTCATCGTCCTCGGCACCGCGATGATCATCTATACCGTGCGTGGCGGCGCGTCGGCCGTCATCTGGACCGATGTGGTCCAGCTGTTCGTCTACATTGCCGGCGCCCTCGTGGTGTTCGTTTCGCTGCTGGCGCTGATCCCCGGAGGCTGGCATGAAGTGCTCCACACCGGATCGGCCGCGGGCAAGTTCCGCGTGTTCGACCTGCGCGTCACGCTTTCGCAGCCGTACACATTGTGGGCGGGCGTGATCGGCGGCATTGCCCTGACACTTTCGACGCACGGCACCGATCAGTTCCTGGTCCAGCGGCTGCTCGCGGCGCGATCGGCACGTGAGGCCTCACGCGGTCTGGTGCTCAGCGGGGTCGTCGTCCTGCTGCAGTTCGTGTTGTTCCTCGTCATCGGCATCATGCTCTTCACCTATTATCAGCAGGTGCCGTTGCCGCGGACCCTCGCGCGCAACGACGAACTGCTTCCGACCTTCATCGTGACAGCGCTGTCCCACGGCGCGGCCGGATTCATCGTGGCGGCGATTGTCGCGGCTGCGCTGTCTCCGTCAATCAACGCGATGGCCGCCACCACGGTGAACGATTTCTACGCGAAGTACTTCAGGCGTGATGCCGACGAACAGAGGCTGATGCGCGTGTCGCGCACATGGACCATCATCTGGGGCGTCGTGCAGATTGCGGTGGCGGTCGGCGCGCAATGGATGCAGCGGTCGGTCCTCGATGCCGGGCTGGCCGTGCTGTCCTACGCGTCGGGCTCTGTGCTCGGGGCATTCCTGCTCGGCACGCTGGCGCCCGCGGCGACGGAGGCGGCGACGTTTGCGGGGATGCTTGCGGGGCTGGCCGTGATGACGCTCGTCTGGGCGCGAACGACGATTGCGTTCACGTGGTACGTGTTCATCGGGGCGGCCACAACGGTGGCTGTTGCCTGGCTGGCGCACGCAAAGACGCGCCTGTCGCAGCCGGCGCATGACCGCGTTTGATGCGGCCCACCGGGTGATCGTCGATGCCGTGGCTGCCCGCGTGTTTCCGGCCGCCGCGTCCGAGGTGGGATCGAGCGAACACGTGCTCGATCGTCACGCATTCGGGAGCCTGACGTTCGCCGATGATGCGGCCCGGGCGGATATCCATACACCCTTCGATCTGGCGTCGCTCACGAAAGTCGTCGCCACCACCACGGCGATCATGCAGCTGGTTCGACACGGAGTCCTGCGGCTCGATGAGCCGGTGATGACGTTTTTCGAAGCGTGGCGGGGCGAGGATCGCGAAGGCGTGACGGTCGGCGATTTGCTCGAACACACGTCGGGTGAATTCGAGCACGACATCTGCACGATGCGCCTCGAATATGTGCCCCGTACGAGATCGATCTACAGCGATCTCGGGTTCCTTCTTCTGGGATTCCTGATCGCCGACCGCGCCGCATCCGTTGACTCGCCGGCCGCATCGGTGTCCCTTGAATCCGTCGTGTCGGCGTTCAGCGGGACCGACGACCCGCTGACGTTCACGCTTTCCCCCGACATGGCGCATCGCACCGCGCCGACCCTGCCGATGACACACGACTCCCGGCGCGGCCGCCTGCTCGCCGGCGAAGTTCACGACGATTACGCCGCCGCCCTCGGGGGCATTGCCGGTCATGCCGGTCTGTTCGGGAGTGCGCCAGCCGTCGGCGCCTTCGCCCGAACGATGCTCCGCGCCGCACGCGGAGACGTGACGGTGCCCGCCGCGTTCACTCCGGCGCTCGTCGCGCGGTTCGTCACCAGAAGCCCGGTGCCGGGAAGCTCGCGCGCGCTCGGTTGGGATACGATGCTCCCGACCTCGTCGTGCGGCACCCGCATGTCACCGTCTGCCTTCGGCCACGTCGGCTTCACCGGCACCTCGCTGTGGATCGATCCCGTGCGCGATCGGTATTTCGTGCTGCTGACGAACCGCACGTGCGGCGGCGGCACGCTCGACCGGATGCGCGACGTCCGGCGCGCGTTTCACGATGCCCTTGGTGACGTGTGATCTTCACGTTCACCGACTGGGCGATCATCGCCGCCTATTTCATCGTGTCCCTGCTGATCGGGGTGTACTACTCGCGGCGCGCCGGCAAGAGCGTCAGCGATTATTTCCTGTCCGGGCGCGAGTTGCCGTGGTGGCTGGCCGGGACGTCCATGGTGGCGACGACCTTTGCGGCCGACACGCCGCTCGCGGTGGCCGGATTCGTCGCTCGCAACGGCATCGCCGGCAATTGGATCTGGTGGAACGCCGCGGTGGGCAGCATGCTCACCGTGTTCTTCTTCGCGCGGCTCTGGCGGCGTGCCGGCATCATGACCGATGTCGAATTCGCCGAGCTGCGCTACAGCGGGCGGCCTGCCGCCATCCTCCGCGGCTTTCGCGCGCTGTACCTCGGGCTGCCGATCAACTGCGTGATCATCGGCTGGGTGAACCTGGCCATGGCCAAGATCCTCGCGGTCACGCTTGGGTGGAACCGGTTGACCGCCGTCCTCGCCAGCCTGGGGGGTCGTCGTGACCGACTTCTTTCAGTTCGTGTTCGCGATGAGCGGGACCATCGCGCTGGCGTGGTTCGCCCTCAACATTCCGGCCGTCGGCGGAATCGCCGGGTTGCGGGCATCGCTGCCCGCATCGACGTTCGAATTCGTGCCGCGTGTCGGCGCCGGCGTCGCCGCCGGTCCGGCCCTGGCGCTTCCGGCCGCTGCCTTCTTCGCCTACATCGGCGTGCAGTGGTGGGCCAGCTGGTATCCAGGTCAGGAGCCTGGCGGCGGCGGGTATGTCGCGCAGCGCATGATGTCGGCGCGCGATGAGCGCCACTCGTTCTTCGCGACGCTCTGGTTCACGATCGCGCACTACTGCCTCCGCCCATGGCCCTGGATCATCGTCGGCCTGGCGTCGCTGGTGCTGTATCCCGGGTTGACGGACAAGGAAGCCGGGTACGTGATGGTGATGCGCGACTTTCTCCCTCCCGGATGGCGAGGCATGCTGACGGCCGCGTTCTTTGCGGCATACATGTCGACCATCTCCACCCAGCTCAATTGGGGCACCTCGTACATCGTCAACGACTTCTATCGGCGGTTTGTACGAACCGATCGTGACGAGCGGCATTACGTCCTGGTTTCGCGGATCGCCACCATGCTCACCATGGTGATCGCGTCGGTCGTGACGTTCTATCTCGAGAGCATCCGGCAGGCGTGGGAGTTCGTCCTGGAATCGGGCGCCGGGATCGGGCTGGTGCTCATTCTGCGGTGGTACTGGTGGCGGGTGAACGCGTGGTCGGAAATCACCGCCATGATCGCGCCGGCACTCGGCTTCGTGTATCTGAAGCTGTTCACGGCCATTGTGTTTCCCTACACGCTCCTCTACCTCGTCGCGTGGACGACGATCTGCTGGATGGTGGTGACGATGGTGACGGCGCCGGAACCGGAGGCGCATCTCATCGCGTTCTACCGCCGTGTTCATCCCGGCGGGCCGGGTTGGAGGCTCATCGCGCGGCGCGCGGGTCTGCCACCCGAACCGATTGGCGGACTCGTCGTCGATTGGATCGCAGGCTGCGCCCTGGTCTACGCGACGCTGTTCGGCATCGGCGAGACCGTCCTGGGATCGTACCGTGTCGCGCTGATGTACTTCGCCGTCGCAGGAGCGGCCATCGTAATTATCTGGCGCAACCTGTCACGTCGAGGATGGAAGGTGCTGTAGGGCGAGATTTAAAACTCAAAACTTGAAACTCAAAACTCAAAACTTAGGCTGAGACCTCTCACCCTCAGTTCAGGTTCAGTTTTAGGTTTTCCGTTTTGAGTTTTCAGTTTTGAATTTTGACATCTCATCGGCCATTGCTGCGTCCGTTCGACCGTCCGCACCGTCCGAACGTCCTAACGTCCAGACCGGCCGCGAGTTGGTGG
>QHWF01000712.1 GCA_003222455.1 Acidobacteriota bacterium | reverse complement strand
CACATCCGGGTCGACGCGATGCTGGTAGAACAGATCGATCCGATCCGTCCGGAGCCTTTTCAGTGACGCGTCGGCGACCGCGCGGATCTGCGAAGGACGGCTGTTGAGACCGGCCATCTTGTTTTGCGCGATGTTCCACCCGAACTTCGTGGCGATCGACACCTGGTGGCGCACCGGCTCGAGCGCCTCGCCCACGACGTCTTCGTTCGTGTACGGGCCGTAGACTTCCGCGGTATCGAAGAATGTCACGCCACGATCGACGGCGGCCCGGATGATCGCGATGCCGTCCTCGCGGCTGCTCGGGCGTCCGTAGCTCTGGCTGATGCCCATACAGCCGAAACCGAGAGCCGAAACCTCGAGGCCGGTCTTGCCTAACGTGCGTTTCTGCATTTCTTTCTCCTCGTGAGCACCTCAGAAAAGCGGCACACCGGTCAATTCGGCGAGCTTGGACGAGAGCTGGTCTTGAAACCGAGTATCTGATACTTCCCGCGCGGGGCGCTGCGGCTGGCGATGGTGCCAGTACCGGCTGACGGCCGCCGCGGGATCATCGCTGACAGCCAGCCAGGTCTGCGTGCGGTATCCCATCTCGAAATCGTCCGGCGCTCCGGGGCCACCCATCTTTGTCGCAACCCAGCCGGGATCGACCGCATTGCTCAGAACGTCCGGCCAGCATCGCGCCACCGCGAAGGCGAGGGCTGTCACGTACAGTTTGCTGTCCGAGTACGCCTGGCTGGCATTCCAACGCCGCTCGAGCCAATCGATGTCGCGTAGCGAGGCGCCGCCGCCACGATGCATGCCGCTACTGAGATACACCAAACGGCGGGGCCGCTCGATCAGCGCCGTCAGCATGTACGGAGCGAGTGTGTTAACCGCGAGGATGGTCGAATGTCCCTCGGGTGTCGGTGATCGGCCCGACGTGGCATATGCGCCGGCGTTGTGGATGACTGCGTCCATACGGCCAATCGCATTCACCTGGTCCGCGATGCGTCGCGTCTCGACGGCGCTGGCAAGGTCGCCGACGACGACACCAGCCGAGCGGGAAGCAAGATCGTCGACCGCCGAGGCGCGCTCACGAGATCGCGCGTGCAGCACGACCTCATGGCCCTCGTCGATGAGCGCGCGTGCTGCGGCACGGCCCAAGCCGTCCGTGCTGCCGGTGATGAACACGCGAGGCATCCGTCAGCCTCGCGGCAGGACGCCCACTGTCGCCGCTCGCGCGCGGCCGCCGATCATCGGCTTCAAGTACGGACTGCCGGCGTACTTCGTTCGGTAGGCCTCGTCGATCCGATCGTTGAGAGTCCCGTCTACGGGCTCGAAGACGACGTCCTTCGTCATGCCGGCGGCACGAATGCGACCGGCCTTCTGATGAATCGCCGCTTGATACCACCGCGACTGCTGCCCGTTGTAGCCTCGCACGTACAGTGCGTCGTCGACGACAACGGACCAGACCCAGGTCGGCGAGCCGTAGGTAACGCCGTCTTCCCGAAACGGCGAGATGTGAAGATCGTCGGTCTCCGCGATCTTGCGCAGTTCGTCTGCGGGCCAGACCGTGTGCTGAAGATGCATGTGATCTTTCGTGCTGCTACCAGGCGTAGGCTTGGGGAGCCTCGCCGCCAGGACCCGGCCAGATCTCGTCCAGCCTCCGGTTCGTTTCCGTCGAGAGAGAGATTTCCAAGGCGCGCAGACTCACCGTCAACTGTGCCTTTGTGCGCGGCCCGATGATCGGAGCCGTGACGGCGGGATTCTGAAGCAACCAAGCGAGCGCGACGACGGCAGGCTCCTCACCGATTTGTTGGCACAGCGCCTCGTATTGCTCGAGTTGAGCGCGATGCTGTTCAATTCGCGTCTGCAATAGCGGACTGGCCCGGCGTCCTTCGGTAGCCTTCCGAAGCACACCCCCGAGGAGTCCCATGCCGATCGGGCTCCAGGGAATCAGACCAATGCCGTAGTAGCGGAGCGCCGGAATGACCTCGAGCTCGATGGTGCGAGCGCTCAAGTTGTAGAGGCTCTGCTCCGACGCGAGGCCAAGGAAATGGCGCGACGCGGCGACACTCTGCGCGGTGGCGATGTCCCAGCCGGCAAAATTGCTGCTGCCGATATAGGTCACCTTCCCTTCGCGAACGAGCTGCTCCATCGCCTGCCAGATCTCCTCCCACGGCGTGCGGCGATCGATGTGATGCATCTGGTAGACGTCGATGTGATCGGTCTGCAGGCGCCGCAAGCTGTCCTCGCACGCGCGTCGAACGTGATAGGCGGAGAGGCGGCGGTCGTTCGGGCCGGTGCCCATCGGCTGGTACAACTTCGTCGCGAGCACAATGCGATTGCGTCGACCACCCTGGGCGAGCCACCGGCCGATGATTTCCTCGGACGTGCCGTAGCCCTTCTCCATGTCGGGGCGTTGTGGCCCGCCGTAGACGTCCGCCGTATCAAAGAAATTGATGCCGGCATCGATGGCCGCGTCCATGATCTGGAACGCGGCGGTTTGGTCGGTCAGCTCTCCGAAATTCATGGTGCCGAGGGCCAACCGACTCACTTGGAGGCCAGAGCGGCCGAGAGATGTGTATTGCATTTAATTGCCTGAAGGACGCAGGAGCGTCTTGATCGCACGGCGCTCATCCATCGCTTGATAGCCCTCGGCGACGCGATCGAGCGGCAGCACGAGATCGAACACTTTTCCTGGATTGATCTTCCCGGCGAAGACCAGATCGATCAGTTGAGGCAGATACCGACGAACGGGCGCCGGACCGCCGAGCAAACGGACGTGCCGGAAGAAGAGATCCGCGCCGTCGAGCGTGACACCGTGCGGCACGCCGACGTAGCCGACCGAGCCGCCCGGCCGCGTCGACTTGATCGCCTGCATCATCGACTCCTGGGTCCCGACACACTCCAGCACCGAATCGGCGCCGACACCGTTCGTCAGCTGCTTGATGCGCTCGACGCCCTCGTCGCCGCGCTCGGTCACGATGTCCGTCGCACCGAATTCGCGCGCGAGCTTCTGCCGGGCCTCGTGGCGACTCA